>NZ_JBHTST010000022.1:0-78603 GCF_042794995.1 Streptomyces sp. NPDC056503 | reverse complement strand
GGGGGGGGGGCGGCCCCCCCCCCCCGCCCCGGGGCGGAGGAGCGGGGGCGGTGCGGCCCCGGCTCCGCCGCGGGCCGGCGGGGCACGGAGGGAAGGACCCGGACGCGTGACCGGCCGGCGGTTCGTGGGCGGCCGGGCGCGCTCAGACCTCGGCGGACTCGGCCGCGAGAGCCCAGGCGGCCCAGCCGCCGAGGATGTCGGAGACGTCCTCGATGCCGCGGTGGCGCAGGAGGCTGGCGGCGATGGAGGAGCGGTGGCCGCCCGCGCAGTGCAGGACGAGGGGCCGGTCCGTGGGCAGTTCACCGGCCCGCGACGACAGTTCGCTCAGCGGGATGTGCAGGGCCTCGGGGACGAAGCCGTTGGCCTCGCGCTCGCCGCAGGTGCGGACGTCCACCACGAGCGGCGGGTTCTCCCCGGCCAGGGCGGCCTTCAGGTGGGCGGCGGTGAGACGGCTGGCCGGGGCGGTCTCGTCGGCCATCACCCGCAGGGCGTCCTCGGGGTTGCGGACGTAGCCCACGACGTGGTCGAAGCCGATGCGGGCGAGCCGGGTGACGACCTCCTCCTCCCGGTTCTGCGGGGCCATCACGAGCAGTTCCTCCGCCGGGTCCAGGACGGTGCCGGCCTGTTCGGCGAAGCGTCCGTCCGCCGGCACGTTCACCGCGCCGGCGAGGTGCCCGGCCGCGAACTCCTGCGGGTCACGCGCGTCGACCACCACCGCGCCACCGGCCCGCAGTTCGGCGAACTCGGCGAGCGCGAGCGGTCGGGCCGCGGCGGTCGCGTCGTACAGGGCGCGGTCCTTGCGGTTGAGGTCGGCGTCGTAGGCGAAGTAGCCGGGGGCGGTGGACTGGCCGGCGGTGACCAGCGCGACGAACTCCTCCCGGTCCATCGGGGCGCAGGCGTAGTTGGTCGCCCGCTGTTCCCCGATCGTGGAGGACTTCTCCGTGGAGAGGTTCTTCCCGCAGGCCGAGCCCGCGCCGTGGGCGGGGAAGACGCGGACCTCGTCCGCCAGGCCCATCAGCTTGTTCTGCACGCTGTCGTGCAGCATGCCGCCCAGTTCCTCGGCGGTCACGCCCACCGACGCCAGCAGGTCGGGGCGGCCGACGTCACCGATGAAGAGGGCGTCACCCGTCAGGACCCCGTAGGGCACGGTGTCGGCGGCGTGTTCGTAGACGAGGACGCTGATGGACTCCGGGGTGTGTCCGGGGGTCTCCATGACCTCCAGCACCACGTCCCCCAGAACGATCCGCTCGCCCTCGGCGAGGTGGCGGATCGGGTACTCCGTCTCGGCGCGGGAGCCGTAACCGATCCACGCGCCCGTCTCGTCGGCCATCTCCAGGTGGCCGGCGACGAAGTCCGCGTGGAAGTGGGTGTTGATCACGCCGGTCACGGTGAAACCGTGCGCCCGCGCGTCGGCGAGGTACTCCGAGACGTCTCGGCGCGGGTCGACGACGACGGCCTGTCCGGTCTTCTCGTCGGCGATCATGTACGACGCCTGGGACAGGCAGTCGAGGTAGTACTGGGCGAAGAACACGGCGAACCTTTCGACGGAGAAAACGGGCGCGGAGCGGAAGCCCCGCGGGACGGGGAGCGGTGCGGTGGGGTGGCCGGCCGGCCGTTCAGGCGGCCCGGACGTCCGAGCCGCGCACGACGGGGCGGCCGGTGCGGACCCACCCGGAGGTGCCGCCCGCGACCGAGACCGCGCGGACGCCGGCGGCCTCGAGGTGCGCGACGGCCCAGGCGCTCCGGTTGCCGCTCGCGCAGATCACGTAGACGGGCCGGTCGGCGGGGAGCGCGGCGAGGTGGGCGCCGAGTTCGGAGAGCGGTGCGGGGCGGACCCCCGGTACGTGGCCGGCGCGGAACTCGTCCGGTTCCCGTACGTCGATGGCGAAGGCGCCCTCCGCCAGCTCGGAGGCGAAGACGTCCAGATCCACTTCACTCATGGAAGATCACCCTTTCGGATACCCCCCTGGGTATTCATGCCGCCGACTGTAGGCAGGGGTGGCGAGGGAAGTCAAATACCCCCCTGGGTATCGAGCGTCACGGCTCGATCCTCCGGGTGGGTAGGGTGAAAAAATACCCATGGGGGTATTGTGGTCTGCGGTTATCGGAACGGATGGGAGAGCGAGATGGTACGAGGGAGCACCACGGGGCAGCTTCCGTCCCCCGTCTCCTCCGCGCCCGGCGCCGTGCGGCTGGGGCTCCGGGAGAACCGGGCGCAGTTCGTCCTGCTCGTCGTCGTCACGGCGGCGGTCGGGGCGCTCGTCGGTCTGGAACGGACGACGGTCCCCCTGATCGGCACCGAGGTGTTCGGGCTCGCGGGGAACCTGGCCGTCTTCTCGTTCATCGTCGCCTTCGGCCTCGCCAAGGCCCTCACGAACCTCGCCGCCGGCGTGCTCACCGCCCGCTTCCGCCGCAGGCGGCTCCTGCTGGCCGGCTGGCTGATCGGCGCACCCGTGCCGTTCGTCCTCGCCTGGGCGCCGTCGTGGTGGTGGATCGTGGCCGCGAACGTCCTGCTCGGCGTCAACCAGGGGCTGACGTGGTCGATGACCGTCAACATGAAGATCGACCTCGTGGGACCCGCCCGCCGGGGACTCGCCACCGGCCTCAACGAGGCCGCCGGTTACGTCGCGGTCGGCGCCACGGCCCTGCTCACCGGCTACCTCGCCACCCGGTACGGGCTCCGCCCCGCCCCCGAACTCGTCGGGGTGGTCTTCCTCGCCGCCGGTCTCGGCCTGTCCCTCCGGGTCAAGGACACCGCCGCCCACCTGGCCCTGGAACTCGCCCGCCACCCGGCGCCCGAAGGCGGCCCGGTGGGCGGACCCTCCTTCCGGGAGACCTTCGCCCGGACGTCATGGCGCGACCGCTCCCTGCGCGGCGCCAGCCAGGCGGGCCTGGTCAACAACCTCAACGACGGTCTGACCTGGGGTGTCTTCCCCCTCCTCTTCGCCGACCACGGTCTCGGCGTCGCCGCGATCGGCCTGATCAAGGGGCTGTACCCGCTGCTCTGGGGGATCGGCCAGATCCCGGCCGGTCACCTCGCCGACCGGATCGGCCGCAAGCCGCTCGTCGTGACGGGCATGCTGGTCCAGGCGGGGGCACTCCTGCTCGCGCTCGCGCTCCTCGACCGCCCGCTGCTCGCCGGAGTCCTCTCCGCCGTCGGCCTGGGCCTCGGCACCGCGCTGGTCTATCCGGCGCTCATCGCCTCCGTCTCCGACCACGCCCACCCCTCCTGGCGGGCCCACGCCCTCGGCGCGTACCGGTTCTGGCGCGACATCGGCTACGCCGCCGGCGCGCTGGTGGCGGGAGTCCTCGCCGACGCGCTGGGCCTGGACGCCACCGTCCTCGCCGCCGCCGTCCTCACCGCGGCCTCGGGCCTCCTCGCCGCCCGTTGGATGACCGACCGCCCCGTACGTCACTGACGCCTGTACGTCACCGATCCCTGTACGTCACTGACCCCCGTACGCCACTGGCTCCCGTGCGTCACCGACCCGGGGCGCGCCGCCGGGCGGCAGCGCGCTCGCGGCGATCGAACGAAGCGCCGGCGACGGGCGGGTGGTCGCCCCGCGGTCCACACGACGGCCTGCCGTGCGGCCTTTCCCTGCGTCACGCGGGCAGGTGGGCCGCGGTCACCGAAGCGCCGGTGGTGCGCGGCGCGCCGACGCGGTCGCGGAGGAAGGCGAGCTGGAGACGTTCGTGGACGCGTCCGCCGCCCTCGTGCCCGTTGAACGGGTAGACCTCGACCGACTTCTCCCCGGCGTAGCGGTGGTAGGCGGTGAAGCAGGTGGAGGGCGGGCAGACGGGGTCCATCAGCGCGATCGAGAAGAGCGCGGGGGCGTCGGCGCGGGCGGCGAAGTGGACGCCGTCGAAGTAGGACAGGGTGGTGAAGGCCCGGTCGACGCGGTCGCGGTGGAGGGCCAGGTACTGGGCGATCTCGGTGTAGGGGGGCTCGGGGGCGATCTCGGCGCCCCGGCGGATGTGGCAGAGGAAGGGCACGTCGGGCATGACGCCGGCGAGGCCGGGGACGAGGCCCGCGACGGCGAGGGCGATGCCGCCGCCCTGGCTGAAGCCGGTGACGACGATCCGGTCCGGGTCGACCATCGGCAGGGCGCGGGCGGCCTCGGTCCAGCGGACCGCGTCGGCGAACAGGCGCCGGTAGTAGTGGTCCTCGGGGCGGTCGAGGCCGCGGGTGAGGAAGCCGGGCACGGTGCCGCTCGGCCCGGGTGCCGGGTCGGAGGTGGCGCCGGGGGCGGCGGACCAGCCCTGGCCGCGGGTGTCCATCAGGAGGTGGGCGTAGCCGGCCGCGGGGTGGAGCAGGTTCTCGTGGGGGAGGCCGCGTCCGCGTCCGTACCCGAGGAACTCGACGACGCAGGCCAGACCGCGGCCGCCGGTTCCGGTGCCGCCGATGCCGTCGGGGTCCGTGCCGGCCGGGACGCGGAGCCAGCCGCGCACGGGCTGTCCGTCGAATCCGGGGACGGTGACGTCGTACGTGTCGATCAGGGCGAGGCCGTTGTCGACCGGGCGCAGGACGGGCGCGCCGACGGGGCCCAGGGCCAGGGTGCGGGTCCAGAAGTCGTCGAAGTCGGCCGGGGCCGGTACGTCGGGCCGGTACGTCATGCAGTCGTCCAGCGTCAGGTCGGTCAGGGCCACGAACGTCTCCTCAAGGTGCGGAAACCGAGAAAGCTGATGTCTGATGTCCGATGACTCTAGGAATCGCTGGGGTGAACGGTCAAGGGAGGCGTCCCAAGGGGGAGGGGAGGGGGAGACGTCGAAAGAGGCGGTGCCCGGGGTGTTCGCCCCCGCGCACCGCCTCTTCTGATCGTCAGGCGCCGGACGCGGCGACCCTGGCGCGGGCCTCGGCGAGGCGCCGGTGCACCGGCGCGTAGTGGTCGGCGATCGCGGCGACGAAGGCGACCGGGTCGCCCGCCCGCGCGGCCTCGACGATGCGGCGGTGGACGTCCACCGTGAGCTTCTCGTCCTCGATGGTCATCAGGTTGAGGTGGGGCGAGACGATCGAGTAGACGTCCCAGAAGGCGAGCGTGAGCTGGCTGATCAGGTCGTTTCCGAGCGGCTCCACGAGGAGGGCGTGGAAGGCGCGGTCGGAGGCGACGAAGCCGTCGCCGTCTCCCGCCCCCTGTCGTTCCATCTCTGCGACCAGGCTCTCCAGGGTGTCGAGGTGCTGGGGGTCGAGCGCGCTGATGATGCGCTCGGCGTTGCCGCGCTCGAAGAGTTCCCGTACGTCGACCAGGTCGGCGTAGACCTGGAAGTCGTCGTCCGGGCTCAGCATGCTGCGGAAGGTCATGGACTCGACGAGTGCGGAGAGGCTCAGCCGGCCCACGTAGGTGCCATGGCCGTGCCGCACCTCGACGATGTCGAGCGCCGCCAGCGTCTTGACCGCCTCGCGCACGCTGGAGCGGCTGGCGCCCAGCGCGATGCACAACTCCGCCTCGGTGGGCAGAAGATCGCCGGGCCGCATGCGGTTGTCGAGCATGTAGTGCTTGATCTCCTCCGCCACTGTCTTGCGGAGCGACGCGCGTCCCCGGCGCGTTACGGAAATCTCCGGACTGGCCACCTATTGACCCCTCTCCCTCGTCCAGCTAGGTTCACAGGCTATCAGCCGTCGGACATCAGACGTCCGAACTCCAGGCTCTTCTCGAGTGAACGTTGCCCCTAGGAGGACCCCATGTCGCAGCGGACACCCGCAAGACTCCGCCGCCGCAGCTTCCTGCGCTACACCGGTGTCGTCGGCACCGCGGCCGTCCTGACCGGCACCCTCGCCGCGTGCGGTGGCCCGGCTTCCACAGGTTCCGCGGACGGCGGGGGCAACACGAGCTCGATCGAGGCCGGCATCTCGTACGCGCTCTCCACCGGCTTCGACCCGATGACGGCGTCCGGCGCCACCCCCGTCGCCGCGAACACCCACGTCTTCGAGGGGCTCGCCGACCTCGACCCGACCACTCTGGTCGCCCGCCCGGCGCTGGCCACCGCCCTGCCCGAGAAGGTCGACGCGACCACCTACCGGGCGACGCTGCGGGCGGGCGCCACCTTCCACGACGGCTCCCCGGTCACGGCCGAGGACGTGGTGTTCAGCTTCGAGCGCATCCTCGACCCGAAGAACGCCTCGCTGATGGCGCAGTTCCTTCCCTTCCTCGACTCGGTGAAGGCCGTCGACGCCTCCACCGTCGAGTTCAGGCTCAAGTACGCCTTCGACCTGTTCCCCTCCCGGGTCACCGTCGCCAAGATCGTCCCCAAGAAGCTGGTCGAGGCCGACCCGAAGGGCTTCGACGCCAAGCCGGTGGGCTCGGGCCCCTACCGCCTGATATCCGCCACCAAGGAAGACAAGATCGTCTTCGAGGCGTACGACAAGTACAACGGCCGCAACAAGGCCAAGGTCGCGTCCATGACCTGGCGGCTGATGTCCGACCCGGCCGCCCGGGTCAGCGCCCTGGAGTCCGGCCGCGTCCAGGCCATCGAGGACGTCCCCTACATCGACGCGAAGCGCCTGTCCCAGAAGGCGACCGTCGACTCGGTGCAGTCCTTCGGCCAGCTCTTCATGATGTTCAACACCCGGCAGAAGCCCTTCGACGACAAGCGGGTCCGCCAGGCGCTGCACTACGCGCTGAACACCCCCAAGATCATCGACACCGCGATGATGGGGAACGGCTCCACCGCGGAGGGCTACCTCCAGACCACGCACCCCGACTTCCACAAGGCCTCCACGGTCTACTCCTACGACCCCGCGAAGGCGAAGAAGCTGCTCGCCGAGGCGGGCGTGAAGAACCTCTCGATCGAGCTGCTCACCACCGACACCGGCTGGGTCAAGGACATCGCCCCGCTGATCAAGGAGAGCCTCGACGCGGTCGGGGTGAACACCACGCTGAACATCGGCCAGTCCGCCGCCCAGTACGGCAAGGTCGACAAGGGCGACTTCCAGGTGCTCGTCGCCCCCGGCGACCCCTCGGTCTTCGGCAACGACGTCGACCTGCTGCTGCGCTGGTTCTACGACGGCACCTGGCCCACCAAGCGCTTCCGCTGGGACGGCACCGCCGCCGACAAGCAGGTCCGCGCCCTCCTCGACAAGGCGGCCCGCACGTCCGACGCCGCCGAGCGCACGAAGCTCTGGAACCAGGTCATGGACCTGATCGCGGACGAGGCGCCGCTCTACCCGATCCTGCACCGCAAGCTGCCCACCGCCTGGAACGACAAGGCGTTGCCCGGCTTCAGCCCGCTGCCCACCACCGGCATGTCGTTCCTGAACGTCGGCCGTTCCTGACCGGCTCCGGGCCGGCCCGGACCTGTCCCCGGGCCGGCCCGGGTGCCCCTCCAACCGCTAGGAACCACACGATGGTTGTCTTCCTCCGGCTCGCGTTGCGCCGCATCGCGATCATGCCGGTGATGATCCTCGGCATCACCCTGCTGGTCTTCGTGGTGCTGCAGTTCTCCCCCGCCGACCCCGCGTTCAACGCCCTCGGCGAGGGCGCCACCCCCGAGGCCCGCGCCGCCTTCGCCGCGGAGCACGGTCTCGACGACCCGCTGCCCGTCCGGTACGTCGACTTCCTCGGACAGCTGCTCCGGGGCGACCTCGGCGTCACCCTGCCGCCCGGCCAGCCCGTCGCCGACCGGATCGCGATCGCGCTGCCCGTCACCCTCCAGCTCACCGCCCTCGGCCTCGTCCTCGCCGTCGTCCTCGCCGTCGCCATGGGCGTGACCGGCGCCGTGCAGCGCGACCGCTGGCCCGACCAGGTCACCCGGATCCTGTCGATGGCCGGCATCGCGGTCCCGTCCTTCTGGCTCGGCGTCGTCCTCATCCAGCAGTTCGCCCTGAACACACCGGTCTTCCCGACGGGCGGCTACGTCAACCCGGCCGAGTCCTTCACCGGATGGCTGCGGGCCATGGCCCTGCCCGCGATCTCCCTGGCCATCCCGGTCGCCGCCTCACTCGCCCGCCTCATCCGCACCTCGATGGTCGCCGAGCTCGACCGGGACTACGTCCGCACCGCCACCGGCAACGGCCTTCCCCGGACCGTGGTGATCCGCGGTGTGCTGCGCAACGCCCTCGTCACCCCGCTGACGGTGCTCGGCATCAAGGTCGGCTACCTGCTCAGCGGCGCCGTGGTCATCGAGACGATCTTCGACCTGCCCGGCATGGGCAAGCTCATCCTCGAAGGCGTCACCGGGGGCGACACCGCCCTCGTCCAGGGCACCGTGCTCACCATCGCCCTCGCGTTCCTGGTCGTCAACGTCGTCGTCGACCTCCTGTACCTGCTGGTCAACCCCCGTATCAGGACGGTGTGACGCATGTTCACCGGTCGCCTCGCCCAGAGGCTCTCCCGACCCGGCATCCGCCTCAGGACCCTGCCGCTCACCTCCCGCGTCGCCCTCGGCATCCTGCTGCTCGTCACCGCCGCCGCCGTCCTCGCGCCGCTGATCGCCTCCGACCCCCTGGCCACCGGTACCCCGGTGCAGGCTCCGGACGGCGAGCACTGGTTCGGCACCGACCGCGTCGGGCGCGACATCTTCTCCCGCGTCGTGTACGGCGCGCGCTACTCGCTCGTCATCGGCCTGGGCGCCACCGCCCTCGCCGTCGTCGGCGGCGCGGTCCTCGGCGCGCTGGCCGCCACCTCGCGCCGACTCGGCGACGAGTCGGTCATGCGCACCCTCGACGTGATCATGTCCTTCCCGCCGATCGCGCTCGCCGCCGTCCTGGTCGCCGTCTTCGGCCCCACCGTCCCGGTGATCATCGGCAGCATCGCCCTCGTGTACGTGCCGTCGCTGGCCCGCGTCGTCCGCGCCAACGTCCTCTCCCAGTACGGCGAGGACTACGTGGCCGCCGAGAAGGTCATCGGCGCCCGCCGCGGCCACATCGTGCTCCGCCACGTCGCCGTCAACTGCGCCGCGCCCGTCATGGTCTTCGCCACCGTCCTCGTCGCCGAGGCGATCACCTTCGAGGCCAGCCTCTCCTTCATCAGCGCCGGCGTGCAGGACCCGAACCCCAGCTGGGGCAACGTCCTCGCCTACGGCCGGCAGATCCTGCTCTCCGGCGGCTGGTGGGCCACCTTCTTCCCGGGCATGGTCCTGCTCGTCACCGTCCTGGCCCTGAACATCCTCTCCGAGGGGCTCACCGACGCCTCGGCCGCCCCCGAGACGGCCCGCGTGGAGGACACCGCCACCAGGAGGGCGACCGCCCGCCCCGCGACCGAGCCCCGCTCGCGCGAGGAGGCCGACGCGGCCCTCGCCAGACTCGCCGAGGTCGTCCGTAGCAGGCCGCCGCGAGCCAGGCCGGTGGCCGACGACGCCGCCGAGCTGCTGGTCGTCAAGGACCTCGCGATCCGCTTCCCCGACCGCTACGGCGACGTCGACGTCGTCGACGTCATCTCCTTCACCGTCCGCGAGGGCGAGACCCTCGGCCTGGTCGGCGAGTCCGGCTGCGGCAAGTCCATCACCAGCCTCGCGATCATGGGCCTGCTCGCCCGCAACGCCGAGGTCTCCGGCACCATCGAGTACCGCGGCCGGGACCTGCTCACCATGGACCGCAAGGAACGCCGGGCACTCGCCGGCCCCGAGATCGCGATGGTCTACCAGGACGCCATGTCGTCCCTCAACCCCTCGATCCTCGTGGGCAGGCAGCTCGGCCAGCTCACCTCCCGCGGCGGCACCCGCACCCCGGCCGAACTCCTGGAACTCGTCGGCCTGGACCCCGGGCGCACCCTGCGCAGTTACCCGCACGAGCTCTCCGGCGGACAGCGCCAGCGCGTCCTCATCGCCATGGCGCTCTCCCGCAGCCCCCGACTGCTCATAGCCGACGAGCCGACCACGGCGCTGGACGTCACCGTCCAGGCCCAGGTGGTCGAACTCCTCGTCCAGCTGCGCGACGAGCTCGGCTTCGCCATGGTCCTCGTCTCGCACGACCTGGCGCTCGTCGGCGACCTCTCCCACCGCGTCGCCGTCATGTACGCGGGCCAGCTCGCCGAGGTCGGCGACACCCGGTCCGTCCTGGCCGCGCCCGCGCACCACTACAGCCGCGGCCTGCTCGGCTCGGTCGTCTCCCTGGAGGCCGGCGCGGAGCGGCTCCACCAGATCCACGGCGTGGTGCCCGCACCGAAGCGGTTCGGCGCCGGCTGCCGGTTCGCCTCGCGCTGCGAGGCGGTCACCGAACTGTGCCGTACGACCCCTCCGGAGCCGACCGAGCCCACCGGGCGGACCCACGCGTTCGCCTGTCACCACCCGGCGCCGATCGCCGAGCCCCGGAAGGAGACGGTCCGATGATCCGCCTGGAGAACATCCACGTCCGGCACAAGGCCCGCGGCGGCGGACTCTTCCGCCACGACGCCGTCCACGCCCTCACCGACGCCTCCCTGGAGGTCGCCAAGGGCGAGATCCTCGGACTCGTCGGCGAGTCCGGCTGCGGCAAGTCCACCCTCGCCCGCGTCCTCACCGGCCTCCAGAAGCCCACCGAGGGCTCCGTGCGCTTCCGCGGCGAGGACCTGTGGCGCATGCCCGCCGCCCGCCGCCGCAAGGAGTTCGGCTCCTCGGTCGGCGTCGTCTTCCAGGACGCCTCCACCGCGCTCAACCCGCGCATGTCCGTGGGCCGCATCCTCCGCGACCCCCTCGACGTCCACCAGCGCGGCACCGAGCGGGAGCGCGAGGAGCGCGTCGAGGAACTCCTCGACCTCGTCGGCCTCCCCGGCCACACCCTGCGCGCCCTGCCCGGACAGTTGTCCGGCGGCCAGCGCCAGCGCGTGGCCATCGCCCGCGCGCTCGCCCTCGAACCCGACGTCATCGTCGCCGACGAACCGACCTCCGCGCTCGACGTCTCCGTCCGCGCCCAGGTGCTGAACCTCCTCGTCGACCTGCGCGCCCGGCTCGGCCTCGGCATGGTGTTCATCTCGCACGACATCCAGACCGTGCGGCACCTCTCCGACCGGCTCGCCGTGCTCTACCTGGGGCGGATCGTCGAGGAGGGCCCGGCCCGCGCCGTGTCGGCCGCGCCCACCCACCCGTACACCGAGGCCCTGTTCTCCGCGACCCCGAGCCTGCTGGAGCACACCGAGCGGATCATCCTGACCGGCCCGGTGCCCTCGGCCGTCAACCCGCCCAGCGGCTGCCCGTTCCGCACCCGTTGCCGGAAGGCGGACGACGCCTGCGCGAGCGACTTCCCGGCGGCCGACGGCGCCGCCGACGGCCACCGGTGGCACTGCGTCCACCCGCTCACGGACGACGTCCCCGTCCCCTCCTCCTCCCGTTCCACATCCCCCGCACACATCGCCAGGAGCACGTCGTGAACGCCCGTACCCCCCGCTTCACCGGAGTCATCCCGCCCGTGGTCACCCCCCTGACCACCGGCGGCGAGATCGACACCGCCTCTCTGGAGCGGCTCGTCGGCTTCCTCCTCGAAGGCGGGGTGACCGGTCTCTTCGCCCTCGGCAGCTCCGGTGAGACCGCCTACCTGACCGACGCCCAGAAGGACGTCGTCGTCGACACGATCGTCGGCACCGCCGCCGGGCAGGTGCCCGTCGTCGCCGGCACCATCGAGCAGACCACCAACCGCGCCATCGAGCGCGGCCGGGCCGCCCTCAAGAGCGGCGCCGACGCGATCGTCGCCACCGCTCCCTTCTACACCCGCACCCACGAGACGGAGATCGACCGGCACTTCCGCCTCGTCGCCGACGCCGTGGACCTCCCGCTGCTCGCCTACGACGTGCCGGTCTGCGTCCACAGCAAGCTGTCGACCGAGCTGGTGCTGCGGCTCGCCGCCGACGGCGTCCTGGCCGGCGTCAAGGACTCCAGCGGCGACGACGTGGGCCTGCGCTACCTGTGCCTCGGGGCCCGGGAACTGCCGGAGTTCTCCGTGCTCACCGGCCACGAGGTCGTCGTCGACGCCATGCTGCTCGGTGGCGCGGACGGCGCCGTGCCGGGCCTCGGCAACGTCGACCCCCACGGCTACGCCCGCCTCGACCGCCTCGCCGCCGCCGGCGACTGGGTCGGGGCCAAGGCCGAACAGGACCGCATCGCGCGCCTCTTCGAGATCGTGACCGTCGCCGCGCCCGGCACCGCCTCCGCGACGGCCGGCGGCCTCGGCGCGTTCAAGACCGCGCTCCAGGTGCGCGGGATCATCGACACCAACGTCGTCAGCCCGCCGATGCGCCCGCTCGACGCGGCCGAGACCGCGCGGATCGCCGAGATCCTGGAACGGGCGGGTCTGCGATGACCCTCGTCGCCGGAATCGACATCGGCGGCACGAAGACCGCCGCCGGCCTCGTCGACGCCCACGGCACCGTCCTGGCCCGACGGACACGGCCGACCCCGGCGGCGGACGGACCGGCCGCCGTGGTCGCCGCGGCCGTCCGGGCCGTCCGGGAGCTGGGCGGGCCGGTGGCGGCCGTGGGCGTCGGCAGCGCCGGCGTCGTGGACCCGGGGTCCGGTCGGATCGTCTCGGCCACCACCGCGCTGCCCGGCTGGGCCGGGACCGCACTGCGCCGCGACCTGGAGCAGGCGCTCGGCGTCCCGGTCGCCGTCGACAACGACGTCCACGCCCACGCCCTGGGCGAGGCGTGGCTCGGGGCGGCCGCCGGCCACCGTCACGTCCTGCTGGTCGCGGTCGGCACCGGCATCGGCGGGTCGCTCCTGATCGACGGCCGGGTGCACCACGGCGCCCGGTACGCGGCCGGGCACGTGGGGCACGTCCCCGTGAGCGCGGCCGCCGGGCTCCCCTGCACCTGCGGCGGGACCGGTCACGTGGAGGCGGTCGGCAGCGGTCCCGCGCTGCTGGCGGCCTACGCGCGGTCGGCTTCGGCTCCGGTCTCCTCGCTGGCCGAGGTCGCGGCCCGGGCCGCCGGAGGCGAGGAGACGGCCCGCCGGGTCCTCGCGTGGGGCGCCCGGGCGCTCGGCGAGGTGCTGGGCGGGATCGTCAACACGACCGATCCCGGCCTGGTGCTCGTCGGCGGCGGCGTCGGCGGCTGCGGCCCCGAGTGGTGGGAGCCGCTGCGGGAGGCGTTCACGGCCGAACTCCTGCCGCCGCTGAAGGACGTGGAGCTGCGGCCCTGCGCGCTCGGCGGCGACGCCGCGGTCCTGGGCGCGGCCCGTCTCGCCCTGGGGGTCCTGGGATGAGCGGCCGTGCGGAGAAGGGGACGGTGCTCGACCGCCTGCGGGGTGCGCTGATCGTGTCGTGCCAGGCCTATCCGGGCGAGCCGATGCGCGATCCGGACACCATGCGCCGGGTGGCGCTGGCCGCCCGCGACGGCGGGGCGGCCGGCATCCGCGCCCAGGGCCTGGAGGACGTCCGGGCCATCCGCGGCGCGCTCGGCCTGCCGCTGATCGGGCTGTGGAAGGACGGGGCGGAGGGCGTGTACATCACGCCGACGGCCCGGCACGCCCTCGCGGTGCTGGAGGCCGGTGCGGACGTCGTCGCCGTGGACGCCACGGACCGGCCCCGGCCGGACGGGCGTCCGGTGGCCGCGTCGATCGACGCGGTGCGGGCGGCGGGCGGTCTGGTGATGGCCGACGTGTCCACGTACGAGGAGGGGGTACGGGCCGCGGCGCTCGGCGCCGACCTGGTGGGCACCACGCTCTCCGGCTACACCCCGGCCACGTACGGCCGCAAGGCCGCCGGGCCGGACCTCGACCTGGTGGAGCGGCTGGCCGGCGCGCTGGACGTGCCGGTCGTCGCCGAGGGCCGGATCCACTCCCCGGCCCAGGCGGCCCACGCCCTGGAGCGGGGGGCGTACGCGGTGGTCGTCGGCACGGCGATCACCCATCCCACCACCCTGACCGGCTGGTTCGCGGCCGCCGTGGCGGCCGGCCGGGTCTGATCCCGTCGCCGGCGGTACGGTCTGGTGCCTCCGGCGGCGTCATGGGGCGCGGCCCTCCCGGGCGGAGGGGGCCGCGCCCCTCATGCTGTCCCTTGTGACCGACGAGACGCGAGACCTCCGCCCCTGGTACCGCCAGATCGGGCGGACCCGGTGGAAGGCGTTCGCGGGCGCGTGGATCGGCTACCTCCTCGACGGGTTCGACTTCGTCCTGATCACCCTGGTGCTGACCGAGGTGGGCGAGGAGTTCGGGCTGGATCCGGTGGAGGCCGCGAGCCTCGTCTCGGCCGCCTTCGTGACCCGGTGGCTGGGCGGCGCGGTCCTGGGCGCGATCGGCGACCGGTACGGCCGCCGGGCGGCGATGGTGCTGAGCATCTGGCTGTTCTCGCTGGGCACGCTGGCGTGCGGCTTCGCGTGGAGCTACGGGAGCCTGTTCGCGGCGCGGTTGGTGATCGGGCTGGGCATGGCGGGGGAGTACAGCGCGAGCGCGACGTACGTGATGGAGAGCTGGCCGGCCCGGCTGCGCGGCCGGGCGAGCGGCTTCCTCATCTCGGGCTACGCGGCGGGCACGGTGCTGGCGGCGGAGGTGTACAGCGTCGTCGTACCGGCGCACGGCTGGCGCTGGATGTTCTACCTCGGCGTGCTGCCGGTGGTGGTGGCGCTGTGGGTGCGGCGGGCCCTGCCCGAGGCGGAGGACTGGGAGGAGGCGGTCGCGGAGACGGCGACCCGGCCGAACCCCTTCCGGCCGCTGTTCGCCGACCGGCGCCGGGCGGCGGTGAACGTCCTCCTGGCGGCGGTGGCCCTGGGGGCGCTGTTCACGGTCTTCGCCGGTCTGGCGGGGGGAGCGACGGCGGTGCTGTCGGTCGTGGCCGGTGCCGTGATGGTGGCGTTCGCCGCGCAGCTGGGCGGGCGGCGGGGCCGGGTGCTGTACCTGGCCCTGATCGGGACGGTGTTCGCGGCGTTCCTGTACAGCTGGCCGGTCCAGGCGCTGTTGCCGACGTACCTCAAGACCGAACTCGGCTACACGCCGGAGGAGGTGGCCCGGGTGCTGTACTTCGCGGGGTTCGGGACGATGGCGGGCTGCTGGCTGTCGGGGTTCACGGGGGACCGGTTCGGGCCTTCGCGGGCGTACGCGTGGACGCTGGCCGCCTCGCTGGCGTTCGTGTTCCCGGTGTTCGCGGTCGACGACGACCTGCCGTTGCTCGGGGTCCTGCTGTTCGTGCTCCAGGCGCTGAGCTTCGGCGTCTCCGGGCTGCTCCCGCGCTGGATCGGCGGGCACTTCCCCACGGAGCGTCGGGCGGCGGGGCTCGGGTTCACGTACAACGTGGGCGCGTTGGGCGGTGCGGTGGCCCCGGTGCTGGGGGCGCGGCTGGCCCAGGGCATGGCGCTGGGGACGGCACTGGCGGTGCTGACCTTCGGGCTGAGTCTGGTGGTGGTCGTGCTGGTGGGCTTCGACGTGCCGAGACGACTGCACCGGCGGGCGGATCCCACGGCGGGAGCCGACCATCTGACGGCGTGAGAGAGGAAACAGAGGCATGAGACGTCTGATGTCCGATGCTCGGTCGACCATAGGGGCTGCCGAGCCCCGCCCGCAAGCACGGCGCGGCACTTCGCGACGTCCCGCCGGAAGGGTTGACGCCCCGCCGGGAGCGCCCCTAGGTTTCGCCGCAACGTCTGATGTCCGATGCCTCCCTGTCGTCTTCTGTGGAGGTGTCGGTGAAAACCGCCCGTTCCGTCTCCCTGCTCCTTCTGGCGTCGCTCGGCGCCGGTCTCCTCGGAGCCACGCCCTCACCGGCCGCCGCGCCCCCGCCGACCGGCGCCGCGGCCGAGACCTCCGCGACGCCCGAACCCCTCTACGAGAGCACCGTCCTCGCCACCTCAGGCCAGGGCGCCCACACGTACCGCATCCCCGCCCTGGACACCCTCCCGGACGGCACGCTCCTCGCCGCCTACGACCGGCGCAACGACAGCGCCGCGGACCTGCCGGGCAACCTCGACGTCATGGTCCGCCGCAGCACCGACAGCGGCCGCACCTGGACCGCCCCGCAGGCCGTCGCCGACTTCGACGGCGGCGTCGGAGCGGGCGACCCCAGCATGGTCGTCGACCGCGTGACCGGCCGCGTCTTCGTCTTCTACGCGTACGGACCCCAGGGCGTCGGATTCTTCAACTCCGCCGCCGGCAACGCCGACGACGCCGTGAACTCCCTCCACGCCGACTACGCCTACTCGGACGACGGCGGCGTCACCTGGACCACCCGCCGCATCACCCAGGACATCAAGGACCCTTCCTGGACGGGCATGTTCGCCTCCTCCGGCACCGGCATCCAGCTCTCCACCGGGCGCCTGGTGCAGCAGTACGCCTTCCGCAAGGCCGACGGCGGCATCTGGGCGGCCAGCGCGTACAGCGACGACCACGGCGACACCTGGAGGATGGGCCGCCCCGTGGGCCCGCTGATGGACGAGAACAAGACCGTGGAGCTGGCCGACGGGCGCGTCATGCTCAACAGCCGCACCTCCAGCGCCAGGACCCGCCTGGTCGCGTACTCGAACGACGGCGGGATCACCTACGGCGCCCCCGTCCCGGACGACGAGCTGATCGATCCGACCAACAACGCCGCGATCCTGCGGTACGACGCGACGGCGGGCGCCGAGCGGCCGGAGTCGCACCGGCTGCTCTTCAGCAACACCGCCAGCACCACCACCCGCCACCGGCTGACGGTCCGCCTCTCCTGCAACGACGGCCTGACCTGGCCCACGTCCCGGCTCGTCGAGGCCGGCGGCTCCGCGTACTCGACGATGACCCGCCTCGCGGACGGCACCTTCGGCCTGCTGTACGAGTCGGGCCCCTACCAGCGGATCACCTTCGCCCGCTTCGACGCGGCCTGGCTCGGCGCCGACTGCCCGACCGCCCAGGACACCCCGAAGCTCGCCGCGCGGACCGCGGTCCCCGACGGCCTGCTGACGGCCGGGACACCCGGCACCGTGGAGGTCCGCGTCACCAACCACGGGCACCTGGCGAGCCCGGCCGGCACGGCGACCCTGACCGCGCCCTCCGGCTGGACCGGCACGACGGCGCGGCCGCTCCCGGCCATAGCGCCCGGCGCGACCGTGACGGTCGGCGTCCCGGTCACCCCGCCGGCCGCCACCGCCACCGGCGAGCAGGACGTGACCGTCACCCTCCGGTCCGGTGCGACCACGACCTCCTCGACCACCCGGATGCTCGTCGTCGGCGGGAGCGAGGTCCTCGACCGGACACTCGCGAAGGACTTCGACGGCACCGCCGCGTACACGGACCTCACCGCGTCGCTCCCCGACGTCGCCGCCCTGGACCGCGGCGTGACGGCCGTGCGCTTCCGCACCACGAAGACCCCCGTCGCGGGCACGCTCCTGTCCGCCTCGCGCACCACCGCGCCGTCGACGAACGTCACCCTCTCCCTGAACAGCGGCGTCCCCTACTTCGAGGCGCGCGTCGACGGCGTCTACAGCGCCCGGCTCGACGGCACGACGTCCCTCGCCGACGGCCGCGACCACACCCTCGCCGTCGCCGTGACCGACACCGGCACGGCGCTGTACGCCGACGGCGTACGGATCGCCTCGACCACGACCCCGTCGCTCTTCGGCAGGACCCCGGGCCTCACCGGCATGTGGGCCGGCCGCAACGTCGACGACGGCGGCCCCCAGTGGCACTTCGCCGGCCGCATCGACCGGATCACGGTCCACCGGGCCGGCTGAGCGGGACACCGGCGTACGGCCTGCCGCCGCCTCCCGGCGGCGGGCCCCGACCCAGGCCCGTACCGCGTCGCCCGACGCGGTACGGGCGACATCCCACCCGGAGAGGAACCCCTTGCGCAGACGATCCGTCCTCGTGGCCGCCGGAACCCTGGCCGCCGCCCTGACCACCCCGCTCGGCCGGGCCTCCGCGGCGACGGCCACCGCGGCCGTACTGGACCGGCGGATCGACCGGACCTACGACGGCCGGACGTACACCGACCTGTCCGCCGAGATCGGCACCGTCCGGGGACTCGTCTCGGGCACCGTCCTGGCCACCTTCGCCACCACGAGCCGAAACCTCGCGATGACCCTGATCAGCGCCTCGGACCCGACGAGGCCGTCGACCGACGTCACGGTCTGCGTCAGCGCCGGCCGGCTGCAGTTCTCCGTACGGGACGACGGGGCCGTCAGACAGAACCACCTCACCCGCACCATGTACGACGACGGCGCGCTCCACACCGTCGCGATCACCGTCTCCGCGGCCGGCACCACGTTCCACGCCGACGGACGCCCCGTCCTCACCGTCCCCCAGGCGTCCTTCTTCGGTGCCGTTTCCGGCCTCACCGCGCTCAACGTCGCCCGCAACCTCGACAGCGACCACCCCGGCGGCGAGTGGTTCCACACCGGCACGATCCAGCGGGTCGCCGTCTGGGACCGCGTCCTGACCCCGTCGGAGATCGCCGCCGAGAGCGTCCGCGTCGACCTCGCCGACCTCGGCCGCGTCTCGGCGATCCTCAACTCCGACACGCCTGCCGTCTGGCTGACCACCGGGGACAGCATCACCCACGGCGCGCTGTGGACCAACGGCTGGCGCAGCTACCCCGAACACTTCCAGGAGCGGGTGCGCTGGGAGCTCGGCAAGCCGAAGAACAGCGACTTCGTCCTCGACACCGGAGTCAGCGGCTGCACCACGAACGACCTCGTGGCGAGGTTCGCCGACCGGGTCGCCGCGTTCCGTCCCCGAGTTGTCTCGATCATGCTGGGAACGAACGACGTCGCCACCGCCGCCACCGGGCCCGCCGTCTACCGGGCCAACCTGCGCAGACTGGTCGACCAGGTCCGCGCGTTGCCCGACGGGGCGGTCCCGCTGCTCCAGACCCCCAACCCGGTCGACCCGAACCTCTGGCCCGGCCGGGCCTCCCTCGGCGACTACGTCCGGATCATGCGGGAGGTCGCGGCCGAGCTGGACGTCGTCCTGGTCGACCATCACGCGCACTGGCTGGATTCCAACGGCGGGGCGGTACCCCTCTCCCTCCTCGGCGACGGGCTCCACCCGAACCAGCGCGGCCACCTGCTGCTGGCCAAGAAGATGATCAAGGACCTGCGGATCCACGACCCCGCCAGCCGTGTGTGCGGGCTGACGATCCCCTGACGCGCGCTCACGCGGCCCGGGAGGAGCGCGCGCCGCCTCCACCGCGACCGTCCGGACCCCGGGGCGGGGTCCGGACGGTCGAGGGCGTCACCACCAGGTCGTCGCCGCCCAGGCCGCCACGGCGGCGACCAGGAGGAGCGTGACGTTGAGGGCGACGTCGCGGTCCCGGCCCCGGAGGTGGACCCGGATCGCACCGATCTGCAGCACCACGAAGCCGAGGGCCGCGGCCGGGGCGAGCCCGGGTGCGACGCCGGTCGGCGGCGGCAGGACCAGTCCCGCCGCCCCGAGCACCTCGACGACCCCGAGGGCGCGGACCCGGGACATCGGCATGGTGTCCACCCAGGCCATCATCGGGAGCAGGTCCTCCCGGCCGCGGACCAGCTTCACACCCCCTCCGTACAGGTAGAAGAGGGCGAGCGGGACGGCGGCGATCCAGTACACGGTGGTCATGGGGACATTGCACGGCCGGGACGCGGGAGCCGTCCAAGACCTGTTCCGCCGTGCCGATACCTCGTGGGTATCGTTGCCGCATGGAGCTGCGGACCCTGCGCTACTTCGTGGCGGTCGCCGAGGAACTCCACTTCGGCCGGGCCGCCGTCCGGCTGCACATGAGCCAGCCTCCGCTGAGCCGGGCGATCAGGCGCCTGGAGTCCGAGACGGGTGCCGCGCTGTTCGACCGGGCACCTGCCGGCGTCACGCTCACCGCGGTGGGGGAGGTGCTGCTCGACGAGGCGCGCGCCCTGCTGGACCGGGCCGATCTGCTGCGGGAGCGCGTGGCCGTGGCGGCCGGCTCCGCCGCCCTCGCCGTGGGGATCCTGGGCGACAGCGCCGACCCCGGCGCGACCCGCCTGGCCGACGCCTTCCGCCGCCGGCACCCGCACGTCGACGTCCGCGTCCGCGAGACCGACCTGACGGATCCCACCTGCGGACTGCACGCCGGCCTGGTCGACGTCGCCGTGACCCGCGGGCCGTTCAACCCGGCCGGACTGGCGGTGCGGACGCTGCGCGCCGACCCGGTGGGCGCCCTGCTGCGGTCCGACGACCCCCTGGCCGGGCGCGACCGGCTGCGTCTGGCCGACCTGGCCGACCGCCGGTGGTTCCTGTTCCCGCCGGGCACCGACCCCGCCTGGCAGGCGTACTGGAGCGGCGGGGAACCGCGCGAGGGCCCGGTGGTCCGGGCCGTCCAGGAATGCAGGCAGGCCGTGCTGTGGAACGGCACGGTCGGCATCACGCTCGCCGGCCACGACCCGGGCGCCGGCCTCACCGTCGTACCGCTGACCGACATGGAGCCGAGCAGCCTGGTGGTGGCGTCGCGCGCCGACGACCCGAACCCCCTGATCCGCTCGTTCGTCCGCCTCGCGGCCGCCGCCTTCGGCCCCGGCGGCCCCCTGCCGGCCCCACCCTGAGGCCCCCGGCACGCGAAGCGCCGGGGCCGCCGGGCCGGGCCCGCGGGCCCGGGCTCCCTCTACGCCCCCCGCTCCCTCCGCTCCGGCAGCGGCGCATCGTGCCGGGCGAGCTCGTCGAGTGCCTCCACCCACAGCCTCGGCAGGTCGGCGGCGGCCGCGAACGACCGGTCGTGGACGACCGCGACACGGGCGGTTTCCGCCGTGCGGGTGAGGGAGAAGTAGCCGAGCATGCCCGGACTGTTCAGGGCGAAGACGGTCCCGGCGAGCAGGGGCGCGCCGAGGACGCGGGAGGTGCCGTTCAGGTTGATGTGGCTGGCCGCCAGCCGGAAGCTCGCGCGCTCCGTCGCCCGGCAGAGCAAGCGGGGCGGGACGCGCAGGAAGGTCTTCCAACCGCTCTCCCGCAGCCCGGAACCCTTGTGCGCGAGGGTCTGCCCGGCCACGGCCCCCAGACGCTCGCCCGGCCCCGCCGCGGCGCACGGCAGCCGCAGGATCGCCGGCAGCGCGGCGTTCCCCGGCACGAGCTCCGCCCCCTGTCGGCGGACCGACATCGGCATCACCACCTTCAGGTCCCGCACATGGCCCGCCTGCCGCTGCTGGAGGGCCGCGAGCGCGCCGGTCACCGCGGTGAGGTACACGTCGTTGACACCCGCCCCCCACCGCGACGCCACGGCCCGCAGCCTCGCCTCCGGGACGTCCGCGTACGCCATGGCCGCCCGCCCGCCGTGCGTCGCGTCGTACCCCGCGGGAACCGTCTCCTGGACGGGGAGCTTCCCCAGCGGCGACGAGGCCAGCCACGCCGCCGAGGCGCGCCTCGGCACGGGCGGACGGTAGGGATGCGGCCCGGCGCCCGGCTCGTCGGCCAGCAGCGCGGCCACCAGATGGGCCGCGCCGACACCGTCCGTCACGGCGTGCTCGATACGGAAGCACACCCGCTGCACCCGCTCGGTCCGGCACGTCAGCAGCCGCAGGTCCCAGCGGGGCGCCGGACGGGCGGGCAGCGGCCCGTGCATCGCCGCGTCGGTCGCCTCGGCGAGCCGGCCGTCCACCCGCTCCCCACCGACGTGCGCCTCGGCCCGGGGCGGCGCGGTCCGCGTCCACGACCGGGCGCCCGGGACCGCCGCGACACCCAGGGCTTCCAGCCCCGGCGCCCGCTCGGCCACGCGTGCGCGCAGGTCGTCGAGCGTGAACGCGTCGGCGGGGAAGTCCAGGACATGGCCCACCATGAACGGCGCGGGGCCGCGGTCGGAGAGGAACGCGAACGCGCGGTCCAGCGCGTTCATCCTCCCCGTCCGGCCCGTCCCGGCAGAGGACTCGCCGACCTTCTCCGACACCATCCGGACCTGCACGAACCACCTCGTATCCGATCGACATGCAACCCGGTGCGAACGAGGCGCGCGGGCGATGGGACACGGCATCCGGGATCAGGTCGACTCGCGGACCACGAGTTCGTTCGGGATGACCACCGGTGCCCGGGGGCCGCCCTCGATGAGTCCGAGGAGCAGGTGGACCGTGGCGATGGCCTGGTCGGCCATGGGACTGCGGACGGAGGTGAGCGCCGGCGCGGTGTACGCCGCCGCCTCGATGTCGTCGAAGCCGACGACCGCCACGTCCTCGGGCACACGGCGGCCGGCCTGGCGCAGGGTCCGCAGCGCCCCGATCGCCATCAGGTCGTTGGACGCGAAGACCGCGTCGAGCGCCGGATCGTCCTCCAGGAGCTGCCGCATGGCCTCGGCGCCCGATGCCCGGGTGAAGTCGCCCAGCGCGACGATCGACCGCCGCCCGGTTCCCCGGAGCGTCTCGCGGTAGCCCTCCAGTCGTTCACGGGCCTCGAACAGGTCCAGCGGCCCCGTGATCGCGGCGATCCGGCGGCGTCCGCGCTCCAGCAGATGCCGTACGGCGAGCGTGGCGCCGCCGGCGTTGTCCACCCCGGCGTACGGGACGTCCGGTGCGGACGTGCGGTTGAACGAGGCCATCGGCAGCCCGGTTCTGGCCAGCGCGGCCGGGAGCGGGTCCGTCCCGTGGAGTGCGACGAGCATGACGCCGTCCACGTGCCCGCCCGCCACGTACGCCTCGACCCGGGCCCGGCTGCGGTCGGATTCCGCGAGCATCAGCACGACCTGCTTGCCGGCGGCCTCCAGCTCCCTGCTGACGGCGCGCACGACGGTGGAGAACAGGGGATCGTCGGAGACCACGCCCTGGGGCGGATCGGCGACGACGACGGCCACGGCGTCCGTCCGCCGGGTGACGAGATTGCGGGCGGCGGCGTTGGGCACGTAGCCCAGTTCGCGGACGGCCCGCATCACGACCTCCCGGATCTGCGGGGCGACGGTCGTCTCCCCGTTGACGACCCGCGAGACGCTCGACTTGGACACACCCGCGCGAGCAGCGACCACTTCCAGCGTGGGTCGTTTCATCCCAGTCCATTCGATCGACGAGGCCGGAGCCGTTCAGGGAGCGTTCTCTGGCGAGGATGAGGGTCACGAACGCCCATGTCAACGGGCCTGTGCGGACGGCCTCCCGCGCGCTCCGGTCCGTCACGCGCCGCCGACCGCACGGCACCTTCCCCCCGGTCAGGGAACACCCGGCCTTGCCGGAACACACACGAGAAACCGTTCCCGGAAAGGGAGTTGGAGAGTCGATGGCGTGTCAGGCAAGTGAACCAAAGCCTTGACAGCCGATTCGGACCGGCCCATTCTCACCCCTCAGGGAGCGCTCCCTCACCCTTCCCCTCTTGAGGAGACGCCGTGCGTCCGCTGCTTCGCCGCGTCGGTCTGCTTGTCGCCGTCGTGGCCACCTTGCTCACCTTCACCGCCATCCCCTCCACCTCCGCCCGCGCCGCGGAAGTCCCCTTGTCCCAGGGCAAGAACGTCACCGCCTCCAGCAGCGAGGGCGCCTTCGCCCCGGCCGCCGCGGTCGACGGCGACGCCGGCACCCGGTGGTCCAGCGCCTTCACCGACACCGAGTGGCTCCAGGTCGACCTCGGCGCGAGTGCCGCCATCAGCCAGGTCACGCTCGCCTGGGAGGCCGCGTACGCCAGGTCCTTCCGCGTCCAGGTCTCCGCCGACGGGACCGCCTGGACCACGCTCCACGAGACGACGTCGGGCACCGGCGGCGTCCAGAACCTCGCCGTCTCGGGCACCGGCCGCTACGTGCGCATGACCGCGGCCGAACGCGCCACCGGATACGGCTACTCCCTCTGGGAGTTCCAGGTCCACGGCACCGTCGGCACCGCCTGCGGAAGCACCGACACCGCCCAGGGCCGGAACGCCACGGCCTCCAGCAGCGAGGGCGCCTTCGCCCCGGCCGCCGCGGTCGACGGCGACGCCGGCACCCGGTGGTCCAGCGCCTTCACCGACACCGAATGGCTCCAGGTCGACCTCGGCGCCACCTCCCGCCTCTGCGGCGTGACCCTCGCCTGGGAGGCCGCGTACGCCAGGTCCTTCCGCGTCCAGGTCTCCGCCGACGGGACCGCCTGGACCACGCTCCACGAGACGACGTCGGGCACCGGCGGCGTCCAGAACCTCGCCGTCTCGGGCACCGGCCGCTACGTGCGCATGACCGCGACCGAACGCGCCACCGCCTACGGCTACTCCCTGTGGACCTTCGCCGTCCGCACCACCGGCACCGACGGCGGGAACAGCGGCGGCACCCTGCTCTCCTACGGCCGCCCCGGCTCGGCCTCCTCCTCGCAGAGCGACCAGAACTGCTGGGAATGCACCCCCGCCCGCGCCTTCGACCGCGACCCCGCCTCCCGCTGGGCGACGAGCTCCACCAACGGCTGGACCGACCCCGCCTGGATCGCCGTCGACCTCGGCGCCCCCGCCCGGATCGACAGGATCGTCCTCCAGTGGGACCCCGCCTACGCCAGGTCCTTCCAGATCCAGGTGTCCGACAACGGCACCGACTGGACCCCGATCTACTCCACCACGACCGGCACCGGCCTCAAGCAGAACCTCACCGTCTCCGGCACCGGCCGCCACGTCCGCATGTACGGCACGCAGCGCGCCACCGCCTACGGCTACTCCCTGTGGGAGTTCCAGGTGTACGGCACCGGGGGCGCTCCGAACCCGGCCCCGCCGCTTCCGGCCGACCCGGCGAACCCGCCACGGCTGGTCTGGAGCGACGAGTTCGATGGCGCCGCCGGAGGAAAGCCCGACCCGGCCAAGTGGAAGGCCGACCCGGGTACCGGCCAGAACGCCGAGCTGCAGTACTACACCGACCACGACAACGCCTCGCTCGACGGCGCCGGACACCTCGTCATGGAGGCGCGCAAGCAGGCCACCCCCGGAAAGGGCTGCCCGCCCGACCCGCTGACCGGCAGCACCACGTGCCAGTACACCTCGGCCCGGATGAACACCGGGACCACGTTCCGGTTCACCTACGGCCGGGTCGAGGCCCGCATCAAGGTCCCCAAGGGCAACGGCCTGTGGCCCGCCTTCTGGATGATGGGCGCCGACTTCCTGAGCGGCCGCCCGTGGCCCTACAACGGCGAGATCGACATCATGGAAGTCCTCGGCAAGGACGTGAAGACCTCGTACTCCACCGTCCACGCGCCCGCCTACAACGGCGCCGGCGGCATCGGCGCGCCGTACAAGCTGCCCCAGGAAGCGGACTTCTCCGACGACTTCCACACCTGGGCCGCCGACTGGACCAGCAAGGGCATCGTCTACAGCCTCGACGGACGGACCGTCCTCACCCTCGACAAGGAACAGGTCGAGCAGACCCGCGGTCCCTGGATCTTCGACCACCCGCACTACATGATCCTCAACCTCGCGGTCGGCGGCGACTGGCCCGGTCCCACCGACCCCACCACCCCCTTCCCCGCCAGGATGCTCGTCGACTACGTACGCGTGTACCAGTAGCCGGCACCCCGTCGGCGGAGGACTCCGGCGGGGCCACCGCGGAACCCGGCGGCGGCCCCGCCCACCCCGCACCCCGGCGGCGGCCCCGCCCACCCCGCACCCCGGCGGCGGCCCCGCCCACCCCGCACCCCTCGGACCTCCACACACCCGGGACCGGCCCGGGCCCCCGAACCTCCTCTTCCCCCACCCGTGACACGAGAGGAACAGACATGCACCGACAACCCATCCGCCTCCACACCCTGATGGCCGGCGGACTGGCCCTCGTCCTGGCCGCCGCACTCAGCCTCACCTTCACCACCCGGCCGGCCTGGGCCGCCACCCTCGTCGTCCAGGCCGAGTCCTACGCGGCGCAGTCCGGTGCGGGTGTCGAAGCGACCTCGGACACCGGCGGCGGCCAGAACGTCGCCTACCTCGCCGACGGCGACTGGATGCGCTTCGACAACGTCGACCTCGGCGCCGCGGGCCCGCTGACCGCCTCGGCCCGCGTCGCCTCCGCCACCGGCGGACCCGGCACCGTGGAACTGCGCACCGGCTCGCCGACCGGACCGCTGCTCGCGACCTTCCCCGTCACCCCGACCGGCGGCTGGCAGAACTGGACCACCCGGACCGCCTCCGTCGCCACCCACCCCACCGGCCCGCAGACGCTGTTCGCCGTCATGCGCAGCACCACACCCGGCGACTTCGTCAACATCAACTGGTTCTCCTTCGACGACGGCACCACCGGCGGCACCGCGCCCGGCTGGGTCGCCGTCGACCAGGCCGCGTGGGACACCCAGCTCGCACAGTTCCGGGCCATGACCCCGGCCACCGTCCCGGCCGGCAACGTACGCGTCCCCGAGTTCAACGCCACCTGCACCTACAGCCACTCCAAGCCCGACGACCCGATCGTCGCCCCCGGCCTGCCCGGCGCGTCCCACATGCACAGCTTCTTCGGCAACAAGAGCACCGACGCGTTCACCACCACCCGAAGCCTGCTGGCCAACCCGGGCACCAGCTGCACCCCCGCGAAGGACCTGTCCGCCTACTGGATCCCCACCCTCTACCAGGACGGCAAGGCCATCGAGAGCGACGGCGTGATCGTCTACTACGGATCGCGGCTGCCCGACCCCTCGGCGACGGTCCCCTTCCCCCAGGGCTTCCGCATGATCGCCGGCAACGCCAAGTCCCAGATCCCCACCCCGGCAGGCTCGGCCAACCAGTTCTTCTGCGCCGGAGAGGGAGGCGAGATCGGCCGCAGCGCCGACGGCAACTGGCCCGTCTGCGCCCCGACCGCCAAGCTCGTCTACCAGCTGCTCTTCCCCGACTGCTGGGACGGCAAGCACCTCGACAGTCCGGACCACAAGGCGCACGTCGCCTTCACCTACAACGGCACGTGCGGCGGTGACCACCCCGTCGCCATCCCGTCCGTCTCCTTCGTCATCGGCTACCCGACCTCCGGGAACACCGCGGGCTTCTCCCTGTCCTCCGGCATGGCATCGTCCATCCACGGCGACTTCTTCAACGCCTGGGACAACGCGGCACTGGGACAGCGAGTGAAGGACTGCATCGTGCAGAGCGCCAAGTGCAACTCCGCCGGCACCTTCTGATCGCGCGGATGGCGGGGGCCCTGCTCGCGGCGCTCGTCGTCACCGGCTGCACCACGCAGCCGGTGACCGGCCCGTCGCGAGCGGAGGCGTTCAACGCCACCGACACCGCGTGGATCCAGCTGATGATCCCCATGGGCGAGCGTGCCCACCGCCTGGCCGGCCTGGCGACCACACGCACGACGGACCCCGCCCTGACCGACCTCGTGGCCCGGATCGCCACGCGACTGGAGGGGGAGCAGGAGGGGCTGCGGGCCCTTCTGGACCTCTCGGGCGTTCCCGACACCCGCCCCCACGAGGGCCACGACATGCCGGGGATGGTCGGCCTCGACACCCTCACCCGGGCGAAGACGGCGACGGGCGAGGAGTTCGAACGGCTCCTCACCGACAGCCTCCGCGCCCACTTCGCGCAGTCCAGGACGCTCTGCGCGAGCGAACGAGCCGCAGGCGGCGCGAAGGAGGCGAAGGACCTGGCCGCCACCATCGAAGGAAACGCGGCGGAAGAACTCGACCGGCTCGCCGCCCTCCACCGCCCCTGACCGGCAGCTGCCCACGAAGCCCTCTCCGCCCGTGACCACAGGCGGAGAGGGCGACCCCCGGAGGCACCCGGCAGGACCGGGGCCCGTCGTCAGCCGTGCCCCGGGGCCGTCTCCGGGGCGGTGCGCCGCACGCCGAGCACGGCCGGCACGGCGCCGACGACGCACAGCGCGCCGGCGACCAGCACCGCGGTGCGCACGCCGTTCATGAACGCCAGGTGGCTCCCCTCGGTGCCGGCGGTCCTGAGCCGCTCGGGCATCTGATCCGAGACGGGCGCGACGCCCATGGCCACAGCGGTCCCCACCTGGCGGCCATGACGCGAAGGCGCTCGGTCACCACCGTGTGTGACGGAACGCGACCGGTTTTGAAGAGTGCCGGGTCCGGTGAGCCGGAGTGGGGCGCCGACGGGTGTTCCGCCGCAGTTCAGGGCGGGTTTCGGGGGTCGGTTCAGAGAGGTTTCCGGGCAGGGCGTGGGGGCGTTCCTCCGGGACCGGCGTAACGTGGGGAGTACCCGAAGGCCGGTGGACCGTACTGGTCCGTACCGCATCCCAACCCGAGGAGGGTTGGCTCCTCCGCCAGCCGCACGGCCGGGACTCGTTCCCGGCCCAGGTCGTCGATACGTCGATGGCGGCCCCGCCCGCCCGCGTTCTCCTCGATGTCCGGCCTCCCCGACTCGCGTGTCCCCGGAGCGCCGCGCCCCGCGCACGCTCCCGGGCCGACCTGGTCCGGCTGGCGGAAGGAAGCCACGCCATGCCCCCTCTCACCGGGCCGCCCCGGGCCGTCTCCGGCGACACGCTCTGCCTGGACCTCGTCTCCGACCTCGCGGTCGACGGCCGCGCCGCCACCGCCCTGCGCATGGAGGCGCTCGTCCTCGCCCATCGGCCGGGCCGCGTGCACGTCCGTGTCACGCCCGGGCAGCCGTCGCCCGCCGCGCTCAGTGCCGTGGCCCGGCTGCGGCGCCTGTGCGAGACGCTGGGCGTCCCGCTCACCCTCGCCCCCGACGCGCCGCCGGCCCCCGCCGCCCTGGTCACCGCGGATACCGGGCAGGGCGCGCAGGCGGGAGCGTCGCCGTGACCAGCGCGCTGTTGGACCAGATCCACACGGTCATCACCGACGCCGGGTTCGGCCCCGGGAGCGGCCTCACCTTCCAGGACTGCGAGGACGGGGTACGCGTCTCCTGGAAGGCCGACGCGATCATCCGGCCGACGATCGCCGCGCACGCCTCCGACCCCGAGCTCCGGGACCACGCCACCGTCGCCGGCCTCCGCAGCGTCGTGGACCACGCCCTCACCGCGCTCTTCCTGGGCGCCGGTCTTCACACCACGGCCCCGTTGAACGGCGTCCTCCTCGTCACCCGCCCGCCCCGCGCGTTCGCCGGCCAGGACCGAGGCGCACCGCGCCCGCCCGCGAGGCCGTAGGCGGGTCGGTACCGGCGCCGGAGCGGACCCCGGGGTTTTCTCAGGGTCAGACCACTTCGTCCTGGGGGCGGGTGGGGAGCCGCCCCGCCGCTTCGAGCCGGGCCAGCCGCCGGTGTTCGCGGTCGGCCCAGCGCCGGACCCGGTCGGGTTCCAGCGGCGTGCCGTGGCCGACGTGGAGTCGGGTGGGGTCGAGGGCGAGCATCCTGCGCAGGCTGGCGAGGTTGCCCAGCGGATCGTCGTGGAAGGGAGGGTTGGCCGGCCGGCCCCGTACGAGACCGAAGAGGGAGTTGGCGACCAGGTCGCCGGCGACGAGGTCTCCCCGCTCCGTGAGGACGGAGACCGAACCGGCGGTGTGTCCGGGCGTGGGCATGATGCGCGCCGCGACCCCGAAGTCCTCCAGATCGGTCTCGCCGCTCACGAGGACGTCGGGTTCGACCGGTTCCACCTTGATGTGCAGGTTCTTGTGCCTGGCCATGAGGCGGCCCATCGGTCCGGTGGGGAGGTACGGCTCGCGGGCCCGACCGGCACGGTAGGGGCCGAGGTCGGCGACGTGTCCCGCGACGGGCGCCCCGGTCAGCCGGTGCAGTTCGGCGGCGGAGCCGAAGTGGTCGATGTGGCCGTGGGTGATGACGATCAGGGCCACGTCGGCGGGGTCCACGCCGTGGGCGGCGACCTGTTCGTAGATCCTCCGGCCGCTGCCGGGGGTCCCCGCGTCGACGATGACGGGCCGTCGGCCCAGCAGCAGGTACGCGTTGATGTGGTGCCGGCCCATGACCGGGATGGGGACGACCTTGGTTCGTGACACGGTTCTCTCCTTGGGCATGGCTGTCTTCCGCCGCGCGGCGGTCCGCGGGCGGTCGGGGGAGCAGGTGGGGAGATCAGCGGAAGCGGCGCCGGTACTCGGCGGGTGTGGTGTTCAGACGGCGCCGGAAGGCGCGGTGCAGGGTCTCCACGGAGCCGAGGCCGCTGAGGTCGGCGATCTCGGACAGGCCGTGGGCGCTGTCCTGGAGCAGCCTGCGTGCGGCCTCCAGCCGGACGGACTCGACGTAGGCGGCGGGGGTGGTGCCGGTACGCTGCCGGAAGAGCCGGGAGAAGTGACGCACGCTCAGGTGGAGCCGGGCCGCCAGGACCTCGGCGGACAGGTCCTCGGTGAGGTGCTCGCCGATCCACACCCGCAGGTCGTCCAACCGGTCGCCGGGTGCGGCCGGAGGCGCGAGCGGGACGCTGAACTGACTCTGTCCGCCGGCGCGTTTGACGTACATGACCATCGTCCGGGCGGTGGCGAGCGCGAGCCCGGGGCCGTGGTCCTCGGTGACCATGGCCAGGGCCATGTCCATCCCCGAGGCGATGCCGGCGCAGGTCCACAGCCGGCCTTCCCGGATGAAGATCGGGTCCGGATCGACGGTGACGAGCGGGTGGTCGGCGGCCAGCCTGGGGGCCGTCCGCCAGTGGGTTGTGGCGGAGAGGCCGTCCAGCAGCCCCGCCGCCGCCAGCAGGTGCGCGCCCGAGCAGACGGACCCCAACCGGCGCGTACGGGGAGCCACTTCGCGCAGCCAGTCGATGATCCCGTGGTCGAGCACCGGCTCCACGTCGTGGTCGCGCACGCGGACGGCGCCCGATACGAGCAGGGTGTCGACGTTGCCGTCCACCTCGTCCAGCGTCAGGTCGGCCATCAGCCGGATCCCGCCGGAGGTGGCCACCGGCTCGCCCTGGGCGGTCGCGACGCGGACGGTGTAGCCGGGCCGACCGGTGCCGGCGATCCGGGTGGCCATGGAGAACACCTCCGACGGACCCGTGACGTTGAGCAGTTCGACCCCGGGGAAGGCCGCGACGACGACTCTGTGCGCTGGGAGCATGCGCCGATCATTCCGCCCGGCCGCGAAGGCCGCAATGACCATGTTCTGTCACATCCGGCCATCGACGCGAAGCCGGGCCGGGGCGGGGCTCGTTACGCGGGGCTCAGGAGGGGCCGCCCCCCCCACGACCGGTCCGCCTGCGCCGGATCCCCGGCGTGTGCGTGGAATCGGCGGTACAGAGGCCCGGACCAGCGGCTTCGCCGGGCAGCGGCTAGCATCCGTACGTCCGGGGCCGCCGTGCGGGCTTTCCCCGGGCCGTCCGTCGTACCTCCGAGCACGGGGAAGCTTGTGTCCGATCCGCTGGCCGACGACCCGCGTACCGCCACGGTCGCGTCGGGCGAGGGCATCTCCCTCTCCGACAACGACAAGAAGGCCCTGCTGCGGGAGCTCGGGGTGGGCGAGGTCGTCCGGTCCGTCTACCACGACGGTTGGGGCTACGCCGTACTCACCGGCAAGGGGCTCATCCTCCTCCGCAACCTCCTGGCGCCGAAGCCGACCCGCGTGGCCGGACCGCTGCGGATCCTGCGGCGCGCGTACGGCATGTTCGACTCCGTCGAGATCCTCGTGGACGGGAAGCCGCACAAGCTGCACGGCTCGAAGCTCGATCCGAAGGGAGAGCTCCTGGAAGCGGCGGGAGAGCTCCTGCCCCCCGGCTCACCCCTGCGCCCCGGCGGCGGGAAGCGGACCTCCACGTGGATACGGCGGCATCCGGTGTCGGTGGCCGTGGTGGCCGCCGGGGTGCTGGTCGCCGGACTGAGCGGGCCCGGGCAGCCCGACGCCGCGGCGCGGGGCGGGGCGGATCACGCGCCCGCCCTGCCCGACTTCCGCGGGACCTCCCTGGCCACGGCCGCCGCGACGGCGCGCCGCGGGGCGTGGCGGGTGGCGGCTGCCGACGCCTCGTCCGCGTACCGGACGGTGACGGGCTCTCAGGTCCGCTGGCGCGTCTGCTTCCAGAACCCCGCCGCGGGCGAGCGGACCCGCCCGTACGGCAGGACGCTGACGCTCTACGCGGTTCCGGAGGCGGAGCCGTGTCCCTCGCGACTGGACGGGACCCGGCGGGTGGTGATGCCGGACCTCGTCGGCGAGCGGTTCGACGCCGCGTCGCGAGAGCTCGCCGCGCTCGACCTCGACCGCGTCACGCGCTTCCACGCGCACACCGGGCAGCGCCTGGACGACGGGAGCCAGGGCCTGGCGGACTGGCAGGTCTGCCGGCAGCAACCGGAGGCGGGCATCGAGGTGCCCGTCACCACGCGGGTGGACCTGTGGCTCATCGGTCCGGGCGTCTCCTGTACCGAGCCCAGTCCGAGCCCGAGCCCCAAGCCGAAGCCCAAGCCCAAGCCCAAGCCGAAGCCGAAGCCGAAGCCCGAGTCCGGGTCCGGGTCTGGGTCCGGATCGGGGTCCGGATCGGGGTCGGGTTCGCAGGAGACCTCGAAGCCCCGGCCGCGTGTGCAGCCGTCTCGCGACTCCGCCTCGGACGGTGGCGCGTCGGGAGGAGACGGGGACGGGTCGTGGGACGACGGTTCCTCCGGGAACTCGGATGCCACGGGCGGCACGAGCGGCGGCTCCGGCACCGGTTCCGGTGTCGGCTTCGGCCAGTCCTGCTCCCCGGTGGGGGCCACCGCCACGACCGCCGACGGGCGTCCGGCGAAGTGCTTCATGGGCAAGGACGGCATGGCCCGGTGGGGATACCGCTCCGGCTGAGCGACGCCCTCCTCGCCGACGCTCCGATGTTCCGACGCTCCGGCACTCCGACGCCAGAACCCGGTGCCGGGTCGGGGCGTGTCTCGGAAGTCGCCGACCCGCCGGGTCGATGGCTCGCGTCGCGCCGTGACGGTCACGGTGTGGGCGCCGACGATGACGGGGACGGCCGTCCACGCGGCCGCGTCGAGGCGCTGGTGGAGCACGAGGAGACCGACAGTGCTGACCACCCGCCACGGCCTGTCCTCCTCCCTCGGACCGCGGCCTCGCCACCGGACGATCACGGGCCAGGTGCCCGGCAGCCTTACCCGATTGGGTGACTGTGCTTCAGCCCGTCACGGGCCAAGATCAACTGGTGAGCTCTTCTCTGACGCGCCGCGCGTGCGCCGTAGCCCTGCTTCTGACCTCGGCCCTGGCCCCCGCCGTGGCCGCCGCCGCCCAACCGGGGGATCCCGGAAAGGGGTTGGGGCGTGCCGTGCAGGCCCGCCTGCTCGGCGAAAAGACCGTTCCGCACAAGCTGGCTTTCCAGGACACCACGGTCGGCGGCCTCTCCGGTGTCGACCGCAACCCGTGCACCGGCGAGTACGTCTTCATCAGTGACGACCGCTCGTTCCTCCAGCCCGCCCGTTTCTACACGGCCAGGCTGGACGTGGACGCCGGCGGCGTGCACGCCGTCGACTTCACCGGCACCCATCCCTTCCTCCAGCCCGACGGCTCGGTCTACCCGTCCCCGACCCTGGGCGACGGCAAGGCGGTCGACCCGGAGGAGATCCGGGTCGACCCGCGCAGCTGCGACTACTGGTGGGCGCAGGAGGGCGACCGGCCCGCGGTGGCCGGCCCGCCGGTCATCCAGCCGTCCATCCAGTACGCCTCCGCCACCGGCGACCACCTCGGACAGCTGCGGCTGCCGTCGAACTACGAGGTCACGAGGGAAGAGCGCGGCCCGCGCCGGAACCAGGCGATCGAGGCGATCACCTTCGGTTCCAAGGGCAAGGTGGTGACCAGCGCGGTCGAGGGCCCGCTCCTCCAGGACGGCCCGGCCCCGGACGTGGACAACGGCGCGCTGGTCCGCGTCACCCAGCAGAACCGCGAAGGCCGGGTGCTCGGGCAGTTCGCCTACCCGCTGGAGAAGATCTTCGCCGAGAACGACCCGAACAGCCCCTGGGGCCCGGACACCGGGGTCCCGTCGATCCTCGCCTTCCCCGACCAGCCCAACCGCTACCTCGTGCTCGAACGCACCTGGGTCGCCGGCGCGGGTTACAAGATCCGCCTCTTCGACGCCACCACGCGCGGGGCGACCGACGTGCGGGACGTGGAGTCGCTGGCCGGGCGGATCGTCGCGCCGATGCGCAAGAAGCTCGTCGCGGACTTCGACACCCTGGGCCTCTCCGCCATCGACAACACCGAGGGCATGACGTGGGGTCCGGACCTGCCCTCCGGCGAGAGGCTGCTGATCCTCGTCAGCGATGACAACTTCGTCGAGGACGCGATCACCCAGGTCGTCGCCCTCGGCATCCGCTGACCGGAGCCCGCGCCGTCACCCATCCCACACGACGAAAGGGCGCCTGCCGGGCGAAAGCCCGGTTCAGGCGCCCTTTCCCATGCCTCGGGACCCCGTCCGACCCGGCGCCCCGGTCCAGGCGCCGGCGTCCGGCCCGGTGCCCCGGTCCAGGCCGCCCAGCCGGTCACGGCGGTGCCCGGGTCCGCGAGGACGACCCCTTCGTCCGGCGCCCGGCGGCAGCGTCGAGGGCTGCTCCCCGCAGGTGCGGGGAGGGTCCCCGGGCGCCCCTCCACCGATCTGTCGAGGTGAGGGGTGAGCGGTTCTCGGGGGACTCCCCGTGGTGGGGGAAGCCGGATCCGGCGCGGCGGGATCAGGCGCCCGGGGAAGGAGACGCGGGCCTGCGCAGCAGCCACTGCCCGAGCGTCCGACGAGGGGGGCCTACCACCACCCTGCCGTGGGTCTTCTGGCCGACCAGCTCGACGCGCAGTGCGGTGGGAGTGTGGGGAGGTGTCTCCGCGCGGTGGTGTCCGAGCCGGCAGTGGAGCAGGGTGAGGCCGTCGGCGTCGACCTCGATGCCCGGCCTCGTGACCAGCGTCAGGGTCTTTCCCACCATGGCCACGTCGATCCGCAGGGTGTCCTGTGTGATCACGGCCTGGGTGAGGTCGAGCGTCACGTCGCACCAGGTGACCGCGAGTTCCAGCCGCCGCGGCAGGACCCAGCGGCCCGTCCGCTCGACAGGGCCGCCGAACCCCTGCTCGATCCGGATGACGTGCTTGGCCTCCGCGATCTCCGCGGCGGTGACGTCAGCCGCGATCGACACGGCCGGCAGGTCGGCGGTGAGCACGGCCAGCTCGCCCAGGGTCCGTGCCGACAGGGCGGCTTCCAGGCGCTCGTCCAGCTCGTCCGCGGTCAGCCGGCCGTCCCCCGCCGCGATGCGCAGCACGTCCACCACGCGGTCCCGGTCGGCGTGAGACGCCCGTACCCCGGGCGACGAGCCGGGGCCGGAGTGCTTCCCGGTGGGCGAGATCTCTCCTGACATGCTTCCGTCCTGGTCCTGTCGAACGTCTCCGCGTGACGCGGGCGACGACGCCGGCCCTCAGCGGCCGTCCGGCCCTTGCCGAGAGAACCTAGCCGTCGCCGAACCGCGCTGACAATGCTCGGCCTCCGCTGCGGGAGGTCGGCTGCCTCGGGTCCGGGAGTCCTCGGCGGCCGCGGGACCGGTGCCGCGGACCTGGCGACCGCCTTCGAACGCGGGTCCGAGGAGTCGGTGCTCCTCGGACCGGCGACTACCGCACCTCGACGCCGTACCCGCGGACCAGCGCCTCCAGGCCGTGGTCGTAGCCCTGCCCTACGGCGCGGAAGCGCCACAGCGGTCCCCGGCGGTAGAGCTCGGCGAGGAGCAGGGTGCGTTCGCTGGTGGCGGCGTCCAGGGTCGCCTGGGCCGTGGTCGGAGCGTCGGTGCCCGGTGCGAGGGTGATCTGTACGGCGCCGATGTCGCCGAAGGTGGCGGTGCCGTCGATGGCGGCCGCGATCGCGATCCTCCGGGCGGCGGGCGGGAGAACGGTCAGGTCGACGGTCACGGACTGTTCGGTCGGGCCGTCGCACAGGAGGCGGACGGCTCCGTCGGGGCTCTCGGGGGCGCCGTAGAAGACGAAGTCGCCGTCGCTGGAGACCTGTTCGTCCTCGTCGAGGACGAACGCCACGACGTCGATCTCGCAGTCCGTCTGCCGGGCCCAGGAGGCTCCCGCATGCCAGCGCTCGGCGGTGGGGAGGGCGGGGAGGTCGATCACTCCGCCACGGGGGAGGAGGGCGGCGGTCGGGGCCCCTCCCCGGCGGACGGGGACGTCGGCGGTCTCGGGTGTGGCCGCGCCGAGCCAGGAGGGATCGTGGACCGGCAGCCCCAGTGAGGCGATGCGGGACATGCGCCGGTCATCCCGGCCGCCGGGCAGGAGCACGACATCGGTGACGCTTGCCGAGAGGTTGAGGGCGGCGGCCCAACCCAACCCCACGATTCGCGCGCGCGCCGCGGACGCCTCCTCGTGGGTGCCGCCCAGTGCCAGGACCCGGCGCCGGGCGGGCGGGGTGGTGGCAGGGGCCGGTGCGGTCCGGGCCGCGGCAACCGACGGAGGGGCGGACGGCGCCGGCGCGGCAGCAGCCGGTTCCGGCGCCTGCCGAGTATGGGGCGTGCCGGGCCGGACCTCGCCCAGCAGCTTCAGGAAGGTGTGTTCGTCCAGGACCGGGACGCCTTCGGCGGCGGCGCGCCGGGCCTTGGCCGAGTCGGATGCCGCCTGGTTGGTGACGAGAGCGCTCGTGTGCCGGCTGACCGAGGACATCACGTTGAGGCCCGCGCCGACGGACCGGGCCACGAGCTCGGCCCTGGGGGTGGCCGTCTCGCCGGTGATGGCGACCTTCATGCCCTGGACGAGCGGACCGCCGGGTTCCAGACGGCCGGGGTTGCGGTAGGCGCACGGGGTCTTCGGAGGGTTCGGCGCGAACTGCGGGTCCTGGCGAGGAGGACAGGGGACCAGCGGCAGCGGGAGGTCGAGCCGTACGGCCTCGGCCAGGGAGGCGCGGAAGATCCCCGCGAGGACGCGTGTGTCGTCGAGCGCGTCATGTGCCCGGGTCTGCGGCACGCCGTAGTGGGCGGCCAGGGAGGCAAGGCTCAGATCGTCGGTGGGGGGTTCCACCCGCCGGTTCAGGGCCAGCGTGCACAGGCGCTGGGTGACGGGCAGGTGGAGCCGGGCGCGGGCGAACTCGTGGGCCAGGAAGTCGTAGTCGAACTGCGCGTTGTGGGCCACCAGGACCCGGTCCTGCAGCAGCGCTCCGATACGCCCCGCGACCTGGTCGAAGGTGGGGGCGCCGGCCAGCCGTTCCGGGGTCAGTCCGTGGATGTGCACCGGGCCGGGGTCACAGCCGGGGTTCACCAGGGTGCTGAACTCCCCGGTCCGGGTCCCGTCCGGCCCGAAGGTCAGCACGGCGATCGAGAGGACCCGGTCGCGTCGGGCGATGAGCCCGGACGTCTCGACATCGACCAGTGCCCAGTCGTAGGCGTAGTCGGGCAGGTGGGACACGTCGAGGATCGAGGCTGTCGAAAGCATGTCGATAAGGATGATCCGGACGCGATCATCAGTTCAACTCGAAGGGCGATTTGTAGTGTTATGCCGCATGAAAACCCGGCCGGATCTCCTCGTGACCGACCGCCGACTCCCCGCGGGCCCTCTCGTGACCACGGGAGAGGGCCGGTGGCGCCGGCGCGTTCTCCGCGCACGCGTGCCGCCTGTCCCGCGGCGGCCTCCCGGATCACCGGCCGGAGGCGCCCGGGGCGTCCCGCCCGAGGGCGTGGTCGCGGTGCCTGACGGCGATGCGTCAGTCGTCGCACCGGCCCGCCTGGCGGACACGCAGCGCCCAGAGCACGAGCGGGGCCTGGAGCGGGAGCCGGGCCAGGGCCGCCGCCCGGAGCGGGGCCGGCCGGTGGCGCCAGTCGTAGGCCATCTTCACGTTCGCCGGGAAGACCGCGGTGAACAGCCCGGCCGCGGCCAGCGCGCCCGCCCGGCGGGTGCGCGGCGCGGCGATCGCCGCGCCGACGGCGATCTCCGCGACGCCGCTCAGGTGGGTCCATGTCCGGGGAGAGCCGGGCAGGCTTCGGGGCACGATGGCGTCGAACTGCCGCGGAGCGGCGAAGTGCGCGATGCCGGCGCCGATCAGCAGACCGCTGAGCAGCCGGGCGGAAGTCGTGGAAGAGGGCATGTCCCGTTCCTTGTCGATGGCGGTGCCTTGCCGGGGTGCGGAGGCACGGTGAAGTTACTTGACAGTAGGGCCCGGGTGCGGGCGAGGGAACCCCGTCCTTTCTCACAAGGCCGTCACGGCCCGCTCTCCGCTTCCGCTCTCCGCCTCCGCTCTCCGTGTGCGCGGGGTGCTCCCGCGCCGGTCCTCTCGGACGGTTCCGTTCGTCCCGGATCGCTGGGACGGTGTCGGCCTGAACCCCCCTCTGTTCAGGATTCGGCGGGAAGGAGCCGGACCAGGCCGACCCGGTTCGCCTCGTCCGCTTGGGTGTGCGCGGCGAGGACCGTCCAGCGGCCGGCGGGCAGGGGGACCGGTGCCTCGGCGGGTACCCCGCCGCCGGGGTACTCGACGCCCAGGTCGGCGCCCGCGTTGGCGGAGTCCATGAGCACGGCCGGACCGTCCGACACCCAGGTGCCGCACTCCTCCCACACCGTGTCCGGGTCTGCGAGGACGGCGGCCGCCGCGCTGCTCAGTCCGGCCTCGGAGTCGGCGCCAAGCCACCGCAGGAACGCTCGGTGTCCGGGCAGGTAGCGGCTGGTGGCCGGTTCGTCCGCCAGTACCAGTGCCTGCGCGCCGTTCTCGCCGACGGGGATCACCCCGGCCAGGTCGTCCACGGCGCAGGCCCGGTCATAGTCGTCCGGAGCGGTGGCGTCTCCCGCCATGACGCCGCTCTCCGTGCTCCCGTGCCATGCGGCCAGGGCGGAGACGGGGACGACGATCAAAGGGCCGCCCATCGACTCCACCCAGGTGAGAGGGGGGCGGGGGGCGGCGGGTGCGGCGGACGAAGAGGCGCTCATGTGATCAGTGTGCCCTCAGCGGGCAGCCCTCGGCAGGCGGCAGGCGGCAGGCGGCAGGCGGCAGGCGGCAGGAGGCGGGCGGCGGCGGGTGCGTGTGCTTCGGGGGCGGAGGGCCGGGTGTGCGGCGAAGGGCTTTGCACGTCGTCGGCTCGTCCCTTCGTGCCCTCGGCGCCACGCTCCCCACGGGTCCCGCCCCGAACGCGGAAGGATGTCATGGAACATGCCCGTCCGCGCCCATGCGGCGGGCGGGGCGCGTGGCCGAGGCCGCGGAGACTATGCCCGGCTCTGTGCGGGATGCACACGGGGGAATCCCGCCTTCTGAGGACCTTTCACCTCTGCGGCGACTTGTCCCCGACGGGGTCGGCGGTGCGGAAGCAAAGGTTCGACGCACCCTTGATAACGAGGTGTTGATGACTGAACAATTGCGCCGAGCCCGCCGCGGAAGATCCAACACCCTGGTCTGTGCGGGATGTTGTGACGTCGTCCGTATCGGGGCCAGTGAGGGATGAGAATCCCGTCTTCCGATTGGAGAGCACATGGCTGAGCACGCGCAGCACGAAGAGCCCCTGTTCGAGGAGTTCGACCACGCGGTCTACGCGCGCTGTTCGAACAACAACATGCCCATGTTCGCGACCTTCGTCCCGCTGAGCGAGGACGAGCAGGCCGTGGTCGACGAGGCGCTGGCCCTCTCCTGACCACCTCGCCGCACGGGCGCGGCCCCGCTGGTGTGGGCGACAGCCCCCACCGGCGGAGCCGTGGCCCGGCAGTACGACCTTGAGGAGAGCGATGTACGGCGCCACCCCCCTGCTGCTGAGCACCTCCGCGACACTGCTCGCCGGCGACCGGGTCTTCGTGGGGAACCAGCCCGACGACTTCGCCGTGGGGCCCCTGGTCGGACCGGCCGACGAGGTCTGCGTACTGGGCCTCGGATACGGCGGGTCCCTGCGCCCCCTGCTGGCGGCGTCCCCCACGAGCCGCGTCACCGCCGTGGACCTCGACCCCGGCATGGCGACCGTCACCCGCGCCCTGTTCCGACAGCATTTCCCGCAGGCGGAGTTCCGTACCGAAGTCGCCGACGCCGCCACCTTCCTGGACGGGGACCGACGCTTCGACCTCGTGCTCATCGACGTCTACGCCGGCGAGTCGTACCCCTCCTTCATCCTCGACGCGGACTTCTGGCAGCGCGTACACCGCGTCACGCGGGGCGGCACCGTCCTCCTCAACGCCTGGGGCCTCCCCAGCCACCTGGACCCGTTCTCCCCGCCGTCGCCGCAGCACACGCTCGCCACGCTCCTCGCCCCCCTCTGGCCCCACGCCCGGTACCTTCCGTGCCGCCGCAACATGACGGTCGTCCTCCGCGACACCTGGCCCGACCCGGAGACCGGCCTCCCCGCGCTCCCCTCCGACCTCGACGTGCGGCTGACGCCCACCGACGCCGCCGTCCTGCGCCTCCAGCGGATGCGGCTGCACCGGGCCGAGCCCTTCCGCCTCCCCGACGGCGGTGACGCCGAACCGGCCGCCCTCACGGACGTGCCGACGACCCCGGAACGGCTGGACGCCGAGATGGCGCGACGGTGGCCCGCGATGCTGGACGCCGTCCGCGCGCACGCCGAAGCCGCCGGCGTCGACGCGTCGGCCGTCGGAACCCGCGCCTTCTACGACCGCCCCGACATCGCGGTCCCGACCACCCTCGAACTCGCCCGCCGCGGCCATCCGGCCGCCGCCCTGCTGCCCCATGTCTCCGCGAGCCTGACCTTCGCCGGCGACACGTCGCTCGGCTGGTACGGGGAGTGGATGGCGGACGAGGCGGAGAAACTCGCCGCGGAACTGCCGGACTGGCTGGTGCGCACCGCCCTCCCGCAGGCCCTCGCCATGGCGGCGAACCCGCTCGTGCCCGCCTGGCCGTGGACCGGGAAGCTCCTCGACCGGACGACCGCACTGGCAGCCGTGCGATGACCGACGCGCACGTGGCCCGGACCACTCGACTGCCGTCGAGGTTCTGGCTCTTCTGGAGCTGCCTGACCGGCGGCGGTGTCGCGGACGGCATGACGCTCATCGCGTTGACCTGGTCCGCCTCCACCGTGACCGACAGTCCCCTGCAGATATCGCTGGTCGCGATGGCCGAGCGGCTTCCGTGGCTGCTGTTCGCCCTGCCCCTGGGCGCCGTCGTCGACCGGCTGCCCCGCATCGCGCTGATGGCCGCCTCGGGAGGGCTGCGGGCGGCCGCCATGCTCGTCCTGGGCCTCATGCTGCTGACCACCGACGTGACGATGGGCACCCTGCTGGTGTTCGCCGTCTTCTTCGGGACGACCGAGGTCGCCTACGGCATCGCGGCCGACACCGCCGTCCCCCTGCTCGCTCCGGAGGGGGCGCTGTCCCGGGCCAACGGCCACATCCGCACCAGCCAGATCCTCTCGAACGACTTCGTCGGACGCCCCCTCGGCGGACTGCTCCTGAAGGCGGGCCTGGCCGTACCGTTCCTCGGCAACGCGCTGGTCAACGGGGTCTCCGCGGCAGCCCTCCTGATGCTCCGCCGGCGGGTGGACGACCCCGGGGTCCACTCCGCCGACCGCGGCCGGTTCACCGCCGAGATCGGAGCGGGCCTGAAACTGATCCGGGCCGAACCGATCCTGCGGGTGCTCGTGCTCAGCGCGGTGGTACTGAACTCCCTGTACGCCGCCATGCTCGCCGGACAGGTCCTCTTCGTACGGGACACGCTCGGCCTGGGCTCACTCGGGTACGCGCTGCTGCTCTCGGCCGCCGCCGTCGGCGGAGTCGCCGGAAGCCAGTTCGCGCGCCGGCTCCTCGAACGCCTCGGCACGGAGAGGTCGCTGCTCACCGCGCTGCTGACGATGGCCCTCTGCTTCCTGGGCGTCGGCCTCGTGCCGACCGTGCCGGTCGTCGTGGTCCTCTACGCGGTGGCCTCGGCCGCCGTCGCCTTCTGGAGCGTCAGCACCCTCACGCTCCGTCAGGTGTCCGTGCCCGACGGCACCCTCGGCCGGGTCAACGCCACCTTCCGCATGGTCACCTTCGGGATGAGCGTCGTGGGCATGCTCCTCGGCGGCCTCCTGGTGGAGGCCGTCTCCGGCCCGCTCGGACCGGAGACGGCCCTGCGGGTCCCCTACTGGGTGGCGGGCGCCGCCTACCTGCTGCTCCTCGCATTCCTCAGGCCGCGCCTCCGGCACGGCCGCGCCGACGTACGAGAGGAAGGAGACCTGCGATGAGGAAGACCCTGCAGGTCGTCGACGACTTCTACGCCGACCCCGACCGGGTGCGCGCCCTGGCCCTGGAGAAGGGCGACTGGTCACCCCAGAAGACCGACGGCGGCCGTACGTACGACGCGGAGACGTACAACTCCTTCGCCGGCCGCGGCACCGCCGACACCTTCGCCGAACTGCTCGGCATCGAGGTGCGCCACGACCCCGCGCGCATGGGGTTCGGGGTCTTCGCCTTCACCGGCGACGACGCGAACGCGACGCTGACCACCCACTTCGACGACACCGACTGGGCGGGCATCGTCTACCTGACGCCCCCCGACCGGTGCCGGGGCGGCCTCTCCTTCTTCCGCCACCGCGCCAGCGGACTCACCGGTCCGCCCGACGACGCGCGCGCCGCGGAGCTCGGATACCGCGACCGGGGCCACTGGGTCGAGGACGTCTACTACCCCGACAAGGTACGACCGGAGGCGTGGGAGGAGATCTCCCGGGTCTCCATGGTCTACAACCGCCTGGTCCTGCTCAGAGGCGGCGCCCTCTTCCACCGCGCCAGTTCCGGATACGGCAGCCGTCCCTCCGACGGCCGGCTCACCCAGCGGTTCTTCTTCGACGAGGCGAGGTCCCGGTGATGCGCAGCAGACTGATCGTCGTCGACGACTTCTACGCCGACCCCGACGGCGTACGCGCCGCCGCGCTCCGCTCCGACTTCCGCAGCGCCAGCCGGTACAACTACCCCGGCTGGCAGAGCAGCAAGGCGCTGAGCACCGAGGCCCTCCAGCGCGCCATCGAGGAGACCGTCGGATCGCGCGTGCACGTCGACGGCGACCGGCTCACCTGGGGCGGCTTCCGGGTGATCACCGAGGAGACCGGGCGCGGCAGCAAGGTGCACGCCGACACCGCCGTCGACTGGGCCGGGATGGTGTACCTGACGCCCGGCGCGCCGCCGTCCGCGGGGACCGGATTCTTCCGGCACCGCGAGACCGGCTTCACCCGGCCGCCCTCCGACCGGGTGGCCCGCTCGCTCGGCTACGCCGACGCCGACGCGTTCGAGGAGGGCGTCGCCCGACGCGACATGGCGGACCTCGACAAGTGGGAACTGGTGGACCGGGTCGCGCCCGTCTACAACCGGCTGGTGCTCTTCCGCGGCTGCGAGTTCTACCACGCCCCGCTGGGCGGCCTCGGCGACCGTCCCGCCAACGCCCGCATCACGCACAACTTCTTCTTCAACGAGATCACCCCCGTCCCGTCCGCGGTCAGGACGCTGCCCGTCCGCGCGGAGGCGGTGGCCCGATGACCGCACCGCGCGTCGAACGCGCCCTCGACGGCGACCTCCTGGTCGTCGAGAACTTCTACCAGGACCCCGACCGGGTACGGGAGATGGCCCTCGCCGCCGAGTACCGCGACTTCGGGGAAGCGGCGAACTTCCCCGGCCGGGAGAGCGTGAAGGCGTTCGCCGGCGACGGCCACGCCCGCCGACTCGCCGAGATCGTCGGCGAGCCGGTCCGGCACGACCCGCGGCGGTGGGTCTTCGGCAAGTTCCGCGTGGCGACCCGCGCGGACGCCGGACGGACCCGCGTGCACCTCGACTTCGTCGACTGGACCGCGGTCGTCTACCTCACCCCGCCCGACCGGGCCCAGGGCGGCCTCGGCTTCTACCGGCACCTCCCCACCGGTCTGGACCGGGCACCGGGCCCCGAGGAGCTCGCCCGTCTCGGCTGCCGCACCGGCGAGGAGTTCGACCGGCGGTACGTGCTCCGCGACACCGCCCGGGAGGACCGGTGGGAACCCCTCCACCAGGTGGAGCTGGCGTACAACCGCTGCGTCGTCTTCCGGGGCGGCCGGCTCTTCCACGGCATCACCGAACTGTTCGGCGAGGAAGCCTCGGAGGGAAGGCTGACCCAGAACTTCTTCTTCATGACCGGGAAGCCCGACCCGGGCCTCCGCGACGAAGCCGAAAGGACCCGGGCCCATGCGTAGCCTGCTCGACGTCGTGCTGTCCGAGGCCGGTGACGGCACGCCGGATTCCGGCACCCACGCCCTGCTGCCCCTGGACGCTCGCATGCGGGGCCCGCGCGGCGCCGATCCGGTGCTCGCCGGCCCGCTGCCCGTCGCCGGGGTGGCCCTCGCGCGGACCGCCGCCGAGGTGGCCGCCCTCGGCCTGGGCATGCGCACGCTCGCCCTGGTCACCGTCGAGCACGCGACGCTGCGGGCCGTGGCCCTCGTCGACGGATGGCTCCTGCTGCGGGGCCACGGTGCCGGTACGGACCTGAGCGGCGCCGACCTCCGCGGCGCCGACCTCACCGGAGCCCGCCTGACCGGCGCCGACCTGAGCGGCGCCGACCTCTCGGGAAGCCGCCTGGAGAGCGCCGACCTCGCGCGCGCCGTCCTCCGCTCGGCCGATCTCTCGGGCGCCTCCCTGCGCAGGGCCAGCCTCTTCGGCGCGGACCTGACCGAGGCCGACCTGCGACGCGCCGATCTGCGCCACTCCGACCTCCGCCAGTGCACCTGCACCCGCGCGGCCTTCCGCGGAGCGGACTTCTGGTCCGCGTACGTGTGGGACGTCCCCTTCGACGAGGCGTTCACCGAGGGCGCCGACATCGAGCGCGCGGACTACCGGGGGACGCACCTGCCCAAGCCCGAGAACGCGCGCGTCTGAAGGGACCGGCGACCACCATGACCACGGCTGAGTTCCTTGGCCTTCCACCCGTCCCCCCGTCGGCGCCGCTGCGCACGCTCCGGATCGCCCTGGTGTGCATGCCGTGGGCCTCCCTCGACATGCCGTCGATGGCGATCAGCACCCTCGCCCCGGTCGCCCGCGGCCTGGACGTCGTCGAGGCCGTCGACACCGTCTACGCCAACATCCGGTGGGCCGACCACGTCCACGAGCGCACGGGAGGCCGGATCGGCAGCGCCGACTACCGGCGCATCGTCGACGGGTACTACGTCGCCACCGGCGAATGGGTCTTCTCGCCCGCCCTGTACGGCTTCGAGGAGCCGGTCGGATCCCCCTTCCACACGGCGGCGACCGCGGGCGGAGCCGACCTCGAAGCCGCCGCGGAGATGTACCGCCTGAGCGCCGGCTTCGTCGAGGGGCTCGCCGACGAACTGGTCGCGGGCGGCTACGACGTCGTCGGCATGACCAGCACCTTCGACCAGAACATGCCGAGCCTCGCGCTGGCCCGCGCCCTCAAGGAACGCGCCCCCGACGTGGTCACCGTGATGGGCGGGGCCAACTGCGACGACGTGCAGGGGTCCGCCCTGCACCGCAACTTCGACTGCCTGGACTACGTGGTCCGGGGCGAGGGCGAGATCGTGTTCCCCGCCCTGCTGCGTCTGCTGTCCGCGACCCGCCCCGGCCTCCGTCCGCCCGCGCCGGAGCTCTCCGCCGTGCCCGGCCTGTGCTGGCGGGACGCCGACGGCGGGACCACGGTCAACCGCCAGCCCCGTTCGGTCGTCCCGGTGGACGCCATCCCCGAGGCCGACCTCAGCGGCTACTTCGACACCTTCCGGGCCGCCCGGTCCGTCGACGACGTCGAACCCAAGATCCAGATCGAGGGCGGACGCGGCTGCTGGTGGGGCGAGAAGCACCACTGCACCTTCTGCGGCCTGAACGGCTCCCTCATGGCGTTCCGGGCCAAGTCGTCCGACCGCGTCCTGGAGGAGATGGAGAACGCCGTCCGGCGCCACCGGATGCTCGACGTCGTCTTCGCCGACAACATCATGGACATGGGGTACCTCCGCGAGCTGCTGCCCCGGCTCGCGGAACAGCCCTGGGACCTGCGCCTCTTCTTCGAGATCAAGTCCAACCTCGGGATGCGGCAGCTGAAGGTCCTCGCCGACGCCGGCGTCGCGCAGGTCCAGCCCGGCATCGAGAGCCTCAGCACCCACGTGCTCGACCTCATGCGCAAGGGCGTGACGGGCTGGCAGAACGTCCGCCTGCTCCGCGACTGCCGGACCGTGGCCGTCTTCCCCGGCTGGAACCTCCTCTACGGCTTCCCCGGAGAGACCGAGGCCGACTACGACGAGATCATCGAGCAGATGCCCGGACTGTGGCACCTCACCCCGCCCGAGGGCGTCTACCGGGCGGTCCTGACCCGCTTCAGCCCCTTCTTCGACGACCCCTCGCTCGGCCTGGAGAACCTGGGCCCCTCCGGCCTCCTCAAGAAGGTCTACCGGCTCCCGGCGGAGGAGGTCGCCCACATCAGCTACGTCTTCGAGAGCAGACCCGCCGGGCTCGACGAGTCCGCCGCCGAGCGCCTGCGGGCCGCCGTCGACACGTGGCGCGCCAACCACCAGGGCCGGCGCCTGGTGGCGGTCGCCGAGGGCGACGCGCTCCGGGTCGTGGACGAGCGGACCACCGCGCCGACGGAGGACCGCGTCACCGACCCCCTGCTCGTCGCGATCCTCCTGGCCACCTGGAAGGGACGCTCGCCCGCGGGCGTCCTGCGGGAGGTGACCGCACGCGGCCACCGCACGACCGAGGAGCAGGTGACGGAGGTGCTGGAGGAATGGCGGGAGAGACGCTGGCTGTTCCGCGAAGGAGGACGGTACGTGGCCCTGCCGACAGGACTCGCCCATGAGTGAGCGCATCTCCGCCCCCCGCCGTTCCACCCTCCTCGCACGCCACGACCCCGACGAGGAGCACGACCGGGACGCGCTCGCCGCCCGGGCCCGGCAGGGCATGCGCGGCCTGCTGGTCGAGCGCCCCGTACGGCTCGCCGCGGACGAACCGGCGGCCACCGCCCGCTTCCTCCACCTGCTCGTGGAAGCGGCGGGCGTCGGACTCCGCGTCTACTGGGAGGGCGTACTCGACGGCGTGCCGACAGGTCCGCTCCGCCATCTCGACCCGCCGCGGGAGAACGGCGTGCCGCTCTGGGCGGTCCCGCCGGGCCCGCTCCTGACCGTGCGCCGAGGGCCGGACTTCGTCACGGTCGAGGACGTGCGCGACCCCGCCGCGCCCCGCCGTTCCGTCGTCCCCGACCTGCCCTACGGGCAACTCCTGCGCCGGTACGCGGCCCCCACCGCCCCCCGCCCCTCGGACCGGCGCCACCTCGCCGAGCTGGAGGCCCGCCACCTCGTCCTCCGGCTGGGCGGGCCGGACGCGGAACTCTGCCTCGCCCTGCCGGTGCGCTTCGCCTACGCGAGGTCCTGAGCGTGGGGACTTCCCACGACGCCCCCCACGGGCGCCTGCTCTCCACCAGGCTGGCGAACGGCATGACCGTCGTCGCCCAGGAGGACCGGATCCTCGGCGGACTCCACGTCCACCTGCGCTACGACGTCGGGTCCCGGCACGAGCCGCCGGGGCTGCACGGGGTCGCGCACTTCCTCGAACACCTCATGTTCGAGGGGACGCCCCGCCACCCGGACTTCCTCGGCGAGCTCCAGGGCGGCGGCGCGCGCGGAGTCAACGCCACGACCGGCCAGGACCGCACGGCCTTCTTCATGACGGTGCCGCCCGCCCTGCTGCCCCGGGCCCTCGCGATGGAGGCGGACCGGATGGCGCACCTGCCAGCGGCGCTCGACGAGAGCGCCCTCGCCCGGCACCTGGCACTGGTCGTGCGCGAGGAGGAGGAGCGCGCCAGGGGCGCCCTCGCCGAGGCACCGGGCCGCCTGTTCGCGGAGGCGTTCGCGCCCCGTCACCCCTACCGGCACGTCTCGATGGGCGACACGGCCGCGCTCGCCCGGCTGACGCCCGCACGGGTGGCGGCCTTCCACCGCGAGCACTACCGGCCCGAGCGGGCCACCCTCGTCGTCGTCGGCGACCTGCCGGGCGAGACGGTCCTCGACGCGGCCACCGCGACCCTCGGCGCCCTGGACCGAGGACCTGCCACGCCCTCGGCGCCGGGCACCGCCCCGGACGGAGCCGCCCGCGCGGACCGCCCCGGCGTCGCGCCCCCCGGCTCCGCCGTCGGCACGGGCGGGACGCGGTGGGCGGTCTGCCCGCCCGGGATCCCGGCCCAGCTGTACGTGCTCGCGCACACCGCCCCGTACGGGACGAGGGAGCACGCCGCCGCGTCCGTCCTCGCGGCCGTGCTCGGCAGGGGCAGGGGCAGCCGGCTCTTCCGCCGGGCCGTGCGCGACGCCCGCGTCGCCCGCCCCGCCACGGAACTGACGGCACCCTGGAACCTCGAACACGGCGGCTCCGTGATCTTCGGATCGGTCATCGCCACCCCGGGGACCTCCGGGCCGCGACTCCTCGCGGGCGTGCGCGAGGTCCTCGCGTCGGTCGCCGACGGGCTCGCCCCCGGCGAACTGGCGCGGGCCGTGCGACTGGTCCTCAGGGAGCGGCTCGAAGAACTCGACGACCCGGCCGCGCGCGCGGAGTCGTTCGCCGCGCACGCGAGCCTCCGCGGCGACCCGTCGCAGGCGTACGCGTCCGCCGAGGAGATCGCCCGCGTCACCGAGGAGGAGGTGGTGCGCGCCGCCCGTACGTCCCTGCCCGGAGCGACGTACCTCGTCTACGACCCCACCGCCGCCCGGAACGCGCCGGAGGCAGCCGCGTGACCGATTCTCCGTCCACGATCCGCGCCGCGTCCCCGCCCGCGCGCCCCGCCGAGCTCCCGCCCGCGCCGGTGCGGCTCCGGACCCGGCTGCTCCCCGTGCACCTGCCGGGCAGGCTGACCGCCGTCGCCCACCTCGTGCTGCACCTCCGCACGACGGACGACCCGCCGGTCCCGGAAGCCGTCGCCCGCCTCTGGGCGCTGCTGCTCCGGCGCGGCGGCGGCTGGTGCGGGGGAGTGAGCGTCGAGGACGGTTTGGAGGACCTCGGCACGATCCTCACCGTGGACGTGGACCGGCACGCGGTGGGGATCGTGCTCCGTTCGACACCGGAACTGCTCGCGGACGCGCTCGCCCTGCTGACCCGGACCGTCGAGGCGTTCGCCCCCACCGCCGACGAGGTCGACGCCCTGGTGGGCCGGCGGCTCCGGGCCCGTACCGCTGTCCGCCGGACCCACGGCGACCCGCCCGGCGCGCTCCTGGACGCCGCGCTCTTCCCCCGGGACGGGGACCACCGCACGCGGGACGGCGCGACGGAGGCGACCGACGCCTCCGAGGCCGAGACCGTGCTCTCTTTCCACCGGCGCGTTCGGAACGCCCCCCGCGACCTCGTGGTCGCCGCCGACCTCTCCCGGGTCGACCTGCGGTCCGTCGTCCGCTCCGCCCCGGCTCCGCTCCGCGCCGCTCGTCCCGCGTCCGCCGCCCCGGGTGGCCGGGCGCGTCCGCCGGAGGAGGTCGGGCCGCCCGAGGCCCTTACCGTGCGCCGCGGTTCCGCCGGCTCTCCCTGCGTGGTGATGATCGGGGTGAGGGCGCCGGACGGCGCGGTCGACCTCGCTTGGCTCGGCCTCGCCGGCCTCCTCCTCACCGCCACCCCCGCCTCCCTGCTCACCCGCACCCTGCGCGCATCGTCGGGACTGGCGTACGCGGTGCACGCCGACCTCGTCCACGAGGGGCCGCGGTCCGCGCTGCGCCTGCGTTTCGAGGTCCCCGCCGAGCACGCGCCCCGCGCCGCGGTCGAGGCGCTGGACGTCGTCCTCGGCCTGGCGGCCCGCGCGCCGGGCGAGGAGGACCTCCGCGACGCGGTCCGGGCCCACCGCTGGGACGGCGCCGGTTGGGGCAGCCCCGCGGCCGTGGCGGCGGCCCGCGCCGCGCGGGCGACGCCGACCGGCGAACGGCCGTCCGGGGGAGACCCGTTCGCGGGCCGCCGGTCCGCGGAACCCACCCCGGACGACTTCCGGCGGGCCGCCGCGCGACTGATGGGACCCGAGCGAACGGCCGTGGTCGTCGACGGCGCCACCGTCGACGCGGACGCCGTGGTGGCGGCCCTGGCGGACGCCGCGCGGCACCGCCCCGCCACGGACGCTCTCGCCGCCTACGCCCGCCGGGCAGCGGCGTGCGTCCGTCGCCCGGCGGCAGGGGTACGGGGGCCGACGCGGGGCCCCGACCTCCAGGAGGCCGGGGAGCCGGTGCGCTGACGGGGCGTCGGTGTCGGCGCCGGGTCCGCGCCCGGCGCTACTCGAAGAACTTCAGGCTCCACCCGGTGTCGGAGGTCGGCCCGGGGACGTTGGCGCGGCGGTAGGTCGTGCCGCCCCACCAGCAGAAGGTGCCGGTGTGCCAGTAGCGGTTCTCCCACGCGTACGGGGTGCCCTTGCGTACGGCGTGGAACATCAGGGGGAACCTCGGGCCGGCCGGCGGGCTGGTGGCGATGTCCCCGTCGAGCAGCACGAAGGTGTGGTGGCCGGGGCCGTCGACGTACAGCGTGGGGTCCCAGCCGGCCATCATGGTGTCGCGGTGCGAGCCGAAGAGGCAGCCGTTGGACTTGTACCAGTCCCATACGTACGTGGGGTCGCCGCCGGCCCGCAGCCGCAGGTCCGCCAGGCAGTAGCGGTCGCTCCAGCTGCCGTTGGCGGAGTAGACGACGTGCAGCTGCCCGCCGGGGTCCTTGATCGGTTCGGGGCCCTCGTTGATGTACGGGTTGCCGACCACCCGCTCCCAGCTCTCGCGCGGCTGGGAGATGACGTACCGGGCGCCGGTGGGGGTGGTGGGGCCGCTCATCCGGGCGATGTAGAGGTTCTGTTCGACGTCGGTGTCGCCGGCCCAGCCGGACCAGACGAACCAGCGCTGCCCCCCGAAGGTGAACAGGGTGCCGTCGATGGCCCACTTGTCGTCGGGCAGGGCGAGCCGGGTGGCGGCGGTGTAGCCGCTGTCGGGGGCGGACGAGCTGATGACGTACATGCGGTGCGCGGCTCCCTTCCCGGCGGCGAAGTAGACGTAGTAGCGTCCGCCGTCGCGGACGATCTCGGGGGCCCAGACCTCGCCCAGCCCTCCGGTGTCGGTCCACACCGTGCGGGCCGGCGCGGTGGCGAGTCCGGCGGTGTCGGTGGCCTGGCGGACGACGATCGAGCCGCCGGCGGACTGGACGGCGACGTACGTGGAGCCGACCCTGAGCACGCTGGGGTCGGCGGCCCGCAGCGGTGTCTGCTCCGCGGCGGCGGGGGTGGCCGCCGTGGTCGCGACCGCGGCGGTGAGCAGGGTGAGGAGCAGGGTCAGGACCAGGGCGACGGGCGCCCCGGGCCACCGTCGGGCACGCTTCATGGTTGCTCCCGTGAGCGGATCGGCGCGGTGTACAACGATGTAATCCCTGAAGGAAGCATCGCGATGTGAAATGGGCATGTCAATGCGTGCGGACGGGTTCGTCCGGCATGCATGACAGTAAATGTTTGATTCCATGGACTTCCTGGAGGGATTCCGTTGATGTCTGTTCCGTGTTAGGTTCCCCGGCACCTCGGTTCGCCGAGGTTCGGGGCACTCGCCCCCCCCCCCCCCCCGCACGAGCCGCTCGCCAACTCCGCACGGACCTCCCGACGTCGCCGGCCCACCGCCCGGCGCGCGGGGGACTCCGCGCGCCGTCCTGCCCAGGAGGAGTTCGATGCGACGCATCGTCGCCTTTCTCGCGGCCCTGCTGATGACGGCCGGAGGCCTCGTCCTCGCCGGCACCGGCACCGGCGTCGCCGCCGACGCCGCCGTCGTCCCCAAGACGCCGCCCCTCACCACCCCGTGGACCGGCCAGGTGTCCACGACCGACCCCCTGCCCGAGTACCCGCGCCCCCAGATGACGCGGCCCGACTGGATGTCCCTGAACGGGGAGTGGGAGTTCCTCAACCCGCCCACCGACGGCGCCGGCAACGTCGACCGCGAGGCCGCGCCCCCGCTCGGCCGGACCCTGCCCGAGCGCATCCTCGTCCCGTACCCCGTCGAGTCCGCGCTCTCCGGCATCATGCGCAACGACGACCGCGACCTGATGTTCTACCGCCGCACCTTCACCGTCCCACCGGACTGGAACGGCCGCCGCGTCCAACTCCACTTCGGCGCGGTCGACTTCGAGTCCACCGTCTGGGTCAACGGCACCCGCGTCACCAGCCACAAGGGCGGCTACGACCGCTTCGAGGTCGACATCACCCCGCAGCTGCGCGCCGGGGCCGCCAACGAGATCGTCGTCCGCGTCTACGACCCCACCGACGCCCGCGGCGAGAAGCAGCCCGTCGGCAAGCAGACCACCCACCCCAGCGGCATCTTCTACACGCCCACCAGCGGCATCTGGCAGACCGTCTGGCTGGAGCCCACCCCCGCCACCTCGGTCTACTCCGTCGACATCCGCCCCGACCTCGCCGCCGGCACCGCCCGCGTGAAGGTCTTCACCCGCGGCACCGCCACCGGCCACACCGTCCGCGCCGAGGCCCTCAGCGGCGGCCAGGTCGTCTCCACCGCCACCGGCGGCCTCACCGAATTCGCCGTCCCCGTCCCGAACGCCCGCCGCTGGTCGCCGGACGACCCCTTCCTGTACGACCTCCGAGTCACCCTCCGCGACGCCTCCGGCGTCGCCGTCGACACCGTCACCAGCTACTTCGGCATGCGCGAGATCGGCACCAAGCTCGTCGACGGAGTCCTGCGGCCCACCCTCAACGGCGAGTTCGTCTTCCAGATCGGCACCCTCGACCAGGGCTTCTGGCCGGACGGCCTCTACACCGCGCCGACCGACGCCGCCCTCGCCTCCGACCTCGTCAAGCACAAGGACCTCGGCTTCAACATGGTCCGCAAACACATCAAGGTCGAACCCGCCCGCTGGTACTACCACGCGGACCGCCTCGGCCTCCTCGTCTGGCAGGACATCCCCTCCACCCAGGCCTTCGACGCCACCCGCACCCCCGCCCAGACCGCGCAGTTCGAGACCGAAGCGCGCGAGATCGTCGACGAACACCGCTTCTCCCCGGCCGTCGTCGCCTACGTCCCCTTCAACGAGGGCTGGGGCGAATGGAACCTCGACGACACCCGCCGGATCACCACCGCCCTGGAGAACCAGGACCCCGCCCGCCTCATGAACGCCCACAGCGGCTACAACTGCTGCGCCTCCAAGGGCGACCCCGGCACCGGCGACATGATCGACTGGCACGTCTACACCGGCCCCGACGCCCCCCGCCCCTCCGCCACCCGGATCTCCGTCCTCGGCGAGTTCGGCGGCATCGGACTGCGCACCCCCGGCCACGAGTACAGCCCCGACGGCCGGTTCTTCGCCTACGAACAGGTCGGCAGCGCAGCCCAGCTCGACGACCGCTACACCGGCATGGTCCGCGACGTCCGGCGGCTCATGACCACCAAGGGCGTCTCCGCCTACGTCTACACCGAGATCACCGACGTCGAGGGCGAGTACAACGGCCTCCTCACCTACGACCGCAGGATCCAGAAGGTCGACACCGCCCGGCTCCGCGCCGCCCACGGCGACCTGATCGCCGCCTCCCGCAACCTCGACGCCACCCGCGGCCACACCCTCGGCCACGTCCGCTCCTTCCGGGTCACCACCCCCGGCCACGCCACCCGCTACCTACGCCACGCCGACTCCCTCGCCCGCACCGACGTCCTCACCACCGCCTCCGCCGACGGCGCCCGCCAGGACGCCTCCTTCCGCACCGTCCCCGGCCTCGCCGACCCGCGCTGCCTCTCCTTCGAGTCGGTGAACCTCCCGGGCCGCTACCTCCGCCACGCCGGCGGCCGGGCCCGCGTCGACGCCGACACCGGCGGCACCTTCGCCGCCGACGCCACCTGGTGCGCCCGCCCCGGTCTCGCCGCCGGCGGCACCTCGTACGAGTCGCTGAACTTCCCCGGCTCCTACCTGCGCCACTACGCCGACGCCGTCCACCTCGCCCGCAGCGGCGGCCCCGACCCCTGGGACACCGCCACCTCCTTCGCCGCCGACGCCACCTGGAACACGACCGAACCCGCCCTCTGGCGCAGCTCCGTCCTGCTCCCCACCGACGTCCGCCGGTCCCTGCGGGTCACCACCTGGGGCCACACCGACCGCTACCTGCGGCACGCCGACAGCCTCGCCTGGACCGAGGTCGTGAACACGGGCAGCGGCGCCCTGCTCAAGCAGGACGCCACCTACACCGTGCGGCGTGGCCTCGCCGACTCGTCCTGCTACTCCTTCGAGTCGGTCAACTACCCCGGCCGGTTCCTCCGGCACGCCGCGAGCCGGGTCAGCAACGCCCCGTCCGACGGCACCGCCCTCTTCCGCGAGGACGCCACCTGGTGCGCCCGCCCGGGACTCGGCGGGACCGGCACCACCTTCGAGGCGCTGAACGTCCCCGGCTCGTTCCTGCGCCACTTCGAGTCCGCGGTGTACCTCGCGTCGGGCTCCGGCAGCGGCGGCTTCGACCGCCCGCAGACACTGACCGCCGACAGCAGCTGGTCCCTGGAGGCGCCCTGGGCACCCTGACCGCACGACCGGGCCCCGGCCGCCGCGAGGCGCCCCGGGGCCCGGCCGTGAGCGACCGTGCGGGTACGCGTCGGACGCGGAGCCCGGTCCAGCCGATCGCCGGACCGGCCGTCTCGTGGTGGTGGACGTCGCCCCGCGGGTCGGAGTACTGCCGTCGGCGCGGAGCGCTTCCAGGCCGCGGCCGCCGCGCGTTCCGGGAGGCCCGCCGGTGCGGTCGCGGTCCCCGCAGGCCCGGAGGCGCGGCCCCGGTGGCCCGCTCGGCCGAGCGTACGCGGGCGAGCACGGCGCGCACGTCCGCCGGGCCCATCCGGCGGCGGATCCCCGCGTACGTCCGCCGTCGTCTCAGCCGATCGGCTTCTCGTCGGGCGCCACCTGCGGGTTGGAGAACGCCTTCTCGACCACCGGCAGATCACCCGTGCCACCGAACTTCGCCTGGAACATGGGCTGGAGAAGGGCGTGGTCGGTGGCACGCACGGTCATCGCACCCTTGACGCCGAGGAAGCCGTAGTCCTCCAGGGACCTGACCATGGCGTCGGTGTCCCTCCTCGCACCGCCGACCTTCAGGGCCCTCACCACCATCTGGGCGGCGTTGAACCCGTCGGGGACGAACAGGTCCTCCTCCCAGCCCTTCTTCCTGAAGTAGGCCCGCATCGCCCGGGCCTCGACGTTGTCCGTGGCCTCCGGCACGTAGTGGGCGAGCAGCGTGATCTTCTTCCTGGCCTTGCCGAGCACGGGGTAACTCGCGCGCAGGTCGAGGCCGGTGACCACGGTGGAGGAGTCGAGCACGCCCTCCTGGTCGAGGGCGTCCCACAGCGCGGTCGCGGTGCTGCCGGCCCAGGCGACGTAGACCAGGTCCGGTTCGGCCGACCTCACCTTGCCGGTGGTGGGCGTGAAGTCGGTGGTGGCGGGCGAGACCAGCTCGGGCCGGACGACGGCCCCTTCGGCCCCGAGGATGGTCTCGACCGCGCCGGCGTTCGCCCGTCCGAAGGCGTTGTCCTGGGCGACGACGACGACCTTCCTGCCCCTGACGGCGCCCAGTATCCGCACCGCCGTCATCACGTCCTGGTGGGTCTGCCGCCCCGACCGGAAGACGTACTTGTCCACTCCCGTCACCGCGTCCGTGGCGGCGGGCCCGGAGATGTACAGCGTCTTGTTCCGGGCCGCCAGCGGTGCGACCCGCACCGCGACACCCGAGGAGATGGTGCCCGCGACGATCTGCGCGCCCTCCCCGACCCGCTTCCTCACCAGGGACACCGCCTTGGCGGGGTCGGCGCCGTCGTCGTCCCGCGTCACGGCGACCCGGACGCCGTCGATCTCGCCCGTACCGCCGGTCGCGTAGTCGAGGCCGGCCTCGAACCCGTGCAGGTACTGCTCGCCGTAGGAGGCCAACGGGCCCGAGGTGGTGCTGACGAGGGCGACCTTGTACTCCTCCGGCCTGCCGCCGCCCGCGGAGCCGGGACCGGAGCAGGAGGTGACGAGCCCGGCGACCGCGAGGGCCGAGGTCAGGCGGAGAACGGCGGATCTGCGCATGGCGGAACGGCTCCTCGGCACGGAGTGGGGGGCGAGTTGCCCGTAGCGTCCCCGGCACCGCTCGAAGCTGACAATGTGGATGTCCGCCACCTGCCGCCGGGCGGAAGTGGACACCGCATCCAGGACCGGACGGGCGAAGAGGCGCCGGACGGTCCCGGACGGTCCCGGACGGATCCGGAGTGTGTCGTGCTACCGGGCTCAGCGCAGGAAGAGGGTGACGTTCGCGGTGTCGGTGCTGTAGAAGGTCTCGTCGAACGTCTCACGCGAGCCGGAACCGCAGGCCTTGATCTCGCGCAGGGATCCCACGTGGGGGTCGATCCGTACGACGGCGCACTTGGCGTCGGCGCGCGTGTCGTCCACCCAGCCGGTGATCCGCAGGTCGCCGTCGCGGCAGGAGAGCTTCCAGTGGGCCTCGCCGCCGTCGATACGGGGCGAGCGGGTGGTCGGGCAGGTCGCGGCGCTCGCCGGTGAGGCGACGACGAACAGCCCGGCGGTGAGGGCGCCGCTCATGAGCGCGGCAGCGAGGGTGCGGGGGATGCTGGGCATGGAGGTCTCCTTCGGTGGTGGGGCGGCTGCGGTCGGTCCGGACGATGACGGCGACCGAACCGGCCGGTGAGGCGCGGTCGTCGGCGTAGGCCGCACGGCGTACGGCACACGTGGTCCAGGCGGAGGCGCCCGAGTGCCACGCCTCGGTGAGCGGGCCAGGTGGTCGAAGCCGACCTTCGCCAGGTCCGGGTTCCTGATCACGAACGACAGGGATAGTGGCCCCGGGCGCGCCGACGTGCCTTGATGCGCGGTTCGTCCCTCCTGTGGGGGACAAGGTTCACCAGGGGAAACGGTCCTTTGACCTCGCGGTCCGATCGTCACTCTTTACCGGTCGGCCCTGCCCGGAAGGAGATCGCAAGGGGCACCCGGGGGCGCGCTAGGCTGTCGATCTTCGGCGAACGGGGGCGCGGCAATGGGGCAGCGGGGCATACGGACGGTCGTGCTCGGTGCGGTTCTGGCGATCCTGGCCGGCTGCGGCTCCAGGACCGCGGAGACCGCCGGTACCTCCGATACCGTCGGGACCGCGACGGAGGCGACAGGCTCGGCCACGGCCACGGCCACGGCCACGGCCTGGACGCTCGCCGCTCCGATCCGCATCGACGGCGTCCGTACCGCCGACGGCGGCCGGTCTCTGGTGGTCGCCGCCGAGGTGCCCGACGGCGCACGCGACTGCGTGCGCGGCCTGCGCGGTGAGCTGGAGACGGTCGAGAACGGCACGGCGTACGTGCGGGTCACGTTCGAGTCCCCTTCCCTGGACCGGGAATCCGGCTGCACCGGGACACAGCGGGTCGAAGCGACGGTGAAGCTGGGCGAGCCCCTGGGCTCCCGCAGGGTCATGGTGAACAGCCGGGACGTGTACACCCCCGCCGGTGCCACCCCGCCCGCCCTGCGGAAGTGCGGTGAGAACGGCTGCGACCCCACGCCCCCGCGGTGCACCCCGTCCTCGTACCGGCAGGCCGTCGACGACACGGACATCCCCGACCACACGAGCTGGGAAGAACGCGGCTGCGACGACACGTGGCTGGTGCTGGACCTGTCGACCCGGATGGGGCCGGTGTGCGGTGAGGCCGACGCCGGCTGCTCCTCCGGTGTCTCCCACCGCTGGTTCTACCGGGCCGGGACCTCGGGCTGGCGGCCGGTCGCCATGAACGGCGACGCGGGGTGCGCGGGCATCCACCGGGTCCTGCCGGAGTTGCCCGCGCGTCTCTGCGCGTCGCTGCCGCGGCTCGACCGCGACTGATCCCACGAGGACGACCGGGAGTCGCCCTGGCCGCCGGGGCCCACCGGCGCATCACCTGCACCCTCCCCGCCGACGACCTGACCGTCCGGGACGCCTCCGGGGCAGGGCGTCACACCACGTCGGATGCCTTCTCCCGGGCGGGATCCCCGGACGCCGGGTGATCCGGGCCGTCGGCCGGGGCGGCGGCACGCAGCGCCGCCTCGACCCGGCGGTTGCTGGTCATGGTCGCCGTCACGGCCGTCATCGTCAGGAGGAGGCCGGCGGCGGCGTAGAGCGGGGTGCGGATGTCGTAGGCGGTGGCGAGCCAGCCGCCGAGGAAGGCTCCCACGGGGGCGGCGCACATGGCCAGCATGCGGGAGGTGGAGGCGACCCGGCCCATCAGGTGGGCGGGGACGATCGCCTGTCGGAGGGAGGGCGCGAGCACCATCGTGGCGCCCATGCCGGCCCCGCAGACGGCGAGCGCGAGCCCGGCCACGTACGGGTTCGGGGCCGTGGCCAGTCCCAGGATGGCAAGCCCTTCGACGGCGGCCGTGCAGGTCAGCGCGGTGCCGGTGCCGAGTCGTCGGCCGAGGAAGGAGGCGATGCCCGCACCGAGCAGACCGCCGGTGGCCTCCGCCGTGAGGAGCAGGCCGAAGCCGAAGGCGCCGATGCCCAGGCGGTCGTGGGCGAAGAGGGCGAGGACGGTCTCCACGGCGAGGAAGGCGATGTTCCCGATCGCCGGGCGGAGCGCCAGCCCGAGCAGCAACCGGTCCCGGAAGACGTACGAGGCCCCGGCCCGCGCCTGCCGCAGCAGCGACTCACGGGCCTCCGGCACGGGACGGGGCAGGGCGGGCAGCGTACGCACGAGCAGCGCGGAGAGCAGGAACGAGACCGCGTCGGCGAGCAGGGGGACCGCCCGCCCGAGCGCGAGCAGCGCGCTGCCCGCGGGCGGCCCCGCGAAACCGGACATGGCGGTCTGGGCCCCGCGCAACCGGGAGTTGGCGCGTTCCAGGAGCGCGGGGTCGCGGCCGAGCAGATCCGGCAGATAGGCCGTAGCGGCCGTGTCGAAGAAGAGCCCACCGAGGCCGAGCAGGAAGGCGACGGCCGCGAGCAGCGGAACGCTCAGCACGTCGAGCGCGGCCGCCACCGCCGGTATCGCGAGCAGCGCCGCACGCGCCGCGTCCGCGACCCACATCGTGCGCCGACGGTCCCAGCGATCCACCAGCGCACCGCCGAGCACCCCGAAGAGCAGCCACGGCAGCGTCCCCGCGGCCGCGACGACGGCGAGTGCCATCGGATCCCGCGTCAGCGTCAACGCGATCAGCGGCAGCGCGGCATGCGTCACCCCGTCACCGAGCGAGGACAAGGTCTGCGCGGTCCACAGCCGCCCGAAGCCGGTCGGCAACTTCCGTATGTCCGAAGTCACTTGGTGCCCTCCTCGACCTGCTTGCGCGACGCCGGGTGGAACAGCGCGAAGACGAGTGACGCGTCCGGCAGCGACGGGTCGGACAGCTCCCGGTACTCGTCCGCCAGCGCGTCCAGCCGCGCCCCCAGCTGCGCGAACTGCTCCTCGGTGAGCCGCAGATGCGCCATCCGTACGTGCCGCTCGTCCTCCGCCGACGACGCCTCCAGGTCCGCCACCGCATGGCGCATCAGCACGTCCGGGCCTCCTTCGCCCGAATCCGGCAGCACGATCGACCGCGCGGCCATCGCGTAGTACCGCTCGGTCACCCCCCGCACCTTCCGCGTCCGGACCACCTTCACCAGGCCGGCCCGCTCCAGCAGCCGCACGTGGTAGCTGGAACTTCCCTTCGCGAGCCCCACCCGTTCGGCGATCTGCGTGATCGTCGCCGGCTCGAAGCGGAGCACGCCCATGATCCGGTGGCGCGTGAGGTTGGCGACGGCGCGTAGCTGCTCGTCCGTGGTGACGTGAAACGTCTCGGGAAGATCATCGGTAGGCATGCGAGTAATGGTCAACGTTTCTTGACCATTATGCAAGGGGGATTGCGCGCGGACTTCCGGCGCGGTGCCGCGCGTGGGCGGGGTGGTGGGGAACGAGCGGGAACTCCGGCCCTGGCCCGCCGACCACGACGAGCACCCCGGACCGTTCGTCGGGACGGAGGCGGCCGGCGAGCTCCTCGGCGAAGGCGCCGCCCGCTGCCGGCGAGTCTCCGGTGCAGGGCGCCGCCGGATGTCCTCCGGATCAGACGGGGCGCGCGGCGGCGCGCTGTTCGTCGACGGCGATCCGGGCGAGCTTCGTCAGCATCATGCCGTTGCGGATGGAGACGAGGTAGTCGACCGGGAGCCCGTGCATGCGGGTGCCGGGACCCCGCAGCGGGTGCCATTCGAGGAGGAAGAGCGTGTGCTCCCCCCAGGGGACCAGGTTCATCGCGATGCGGGCCGCGCCGAAGGGATCGGCCTTGGCCTCCAGCTCCAGCCGGTGCCCGGGCTCGCAGACGCGGACGACGCACGAGTCGTCCAGGGTCAGCGGCCCCACGCCGACCCGGACCCGCAACCGGGCGCCCACCTCGGGCCAGTGGGGGTCGACGGTGAGCACCTGCTGCGTGCCCGAGACCCATTCCCCGTACCGGTGGCCGTCGGACAGCAGGTCCCACACCGTCGAGGGAGGGCTGAGGATCAAGCGGCGATTCCGGGACACTGCGACCGTCCTCCTGTGTTCCGACGGTCCGATCGGACCTCCGACGACGCTAACCGCACGGGGGCCGCTCCGCATGCGCGCCGGAGGACGCCGGCGGCGGGCCCCGCGGCCCGGCCCGTCGGCGCAGGTCGTCAGGGGCCGGGAGCCGGGAGCGGCGGTACGGGCCGACGCGGTACGGGCCGTGAACGGAGCGGTTGAACGCGCCTGGTCACCGAGTGCCGGGGGATGGCCTCGGGGCCACGCGGCCGAGGTGCGGGCCGCCCGGAAGCCGGCGGGTGCGGCGTCCCACGACGACGAGTCCCGCCTCCCGTGACGCCTCGGTCGTCCGGTACGCGGCCGAGCCCACGACGGCCTTCGTCGTGACGTCGGCGCCCGGATACCGCGTGCGTCACGGGGACGGCGGCTCTTCGAGTCCGACGCGCGCGCCGGCCCCCGGCTCCTCGCCGATTCCCGGATCCACCACGGCCGCGCAGCCGTAGGCGGCGGGCGGCGTCCAGGTGCCGAGGAACCGCGCCGAAGCGCTTCCCCCGCCGCCCGGCGTGCCGCGGCCAGGCTCTCGTCCGGGCCGTCCGGGCCGTCCGGGCCGTCCGGGCCGTCCGGGCTGTCCGGGCCGTCCGGCCCCACGGCGACCCGCGCCGTCATCACGGCCTCCTCGGCCGTCGCCGTCGACGACACCGGGCTCGCCCGGCCCACGCCCGCGCGGTGAGGGCCGGGCAGATCTCCCTCGGGGCCGAACGGCCCATCGCGGTCGGCGCGCGGTGGTGTCAGTGTGAGAGGAGTGTCGTCGTCCCTCCGGGCGCCGTACGAGTCCCGGGCGCGTACCCGAGGAGGAACCATGAGCAGCGAGCCCCCCGTCCGGCCGGAGCTGTCGGACATCGTGGTGGGTGTCGACGGATCCCCCTCGGCCCGGGCGGCCGCGCTCTGGGCCGCCGCGGAGGCGGACCGTCGGTCCCGCCCCCTGCACCTCGTCCACGCCGCGGACACCGACCGGCGCGCCTACTGGAGCGACGCCACGACGCTCCAGGCCGTCCGGGAGACCGGCCGCGACCTGCTGGCCGAGACCGAAGCCGCCGTTCGGGAGCGCTTCCCGGACCTCGTCGTCACCCGGCTGCTCGGTCGGCAGGAACCGCTCGACGGGCTCCGGGAGGCCGCCGGGGCCGAGAAGACGATCGTGGTCGGCAGCAGGGGCCTCGGAGGTTTCTCCGCCCTCCTGCTCGGCTCCGTGGGACTGGGCATGGCCGCGCGGGCGGAGGTGCCCGTCGTCGTCGTGCGCGGCGGGGCCGACCGTCCCGAGGCGGGTTCCGTGACGGCGGCGGTCCGTGACTCCGAGGACCTCGGGTGGCTGCTCCTCGCCGCCGCCGAGGCGGACGTCCGCAAGGCTCCGCTGCGGCTGCTGAGCGTGTGGAACATCCTCACGCACGTCGGCGACGTGACGACCATGCTCGACGACCTCGACGCGGCCGCGCACCGGCGCGTGCACGAGGCGAAGACCCTCGCGGACCGCGTCCGCGCGTGGTATCCCGACCTGACCGTCTCCCACCACGTGGAGACCGGCACCTCGACACCGGGGATCCTCGTCGAGGCGAGCGCCCACACCGACCTGATCGTGATGGGCCGGGGACACCGGCCCCTCGGAGTGGGACCGGCCCTCGGACGCGTCGCCCACGCCCTCATCCACCACGCCCACTGCCCCGTGGAGATCGTCCCCGTCGACTTCGGGACGCGGGGCGGCGAGACGCCGTGAACGGCCCCGTGCGCGGAGTGGGCCCCGGGGGATCCGTACCCGCCCGGGTGCGGACGGCGGACGAAGCGGCCCGCGGCCCGCTGCGGCTGCGGCTGCGCCTCGTCGTCCCGTACCTCCCCGTCCACGACCCGCTGAAGGCCGTACGGATCACCGCGCGCCCCATGCCCCGTCGTCGTGGTCCGGGCACCGCTTCGAGGGCCGGTCGGGCCCCTCGGGAACAGGACCGTTCGGCCCTCCCCGACAGCCCCCTCGGACGCTGCGCCTCCCGGCGCAAGGGCGGAGGCTGGAACTGCGGGGCCCCACCGGACTTCCCCACCTGACTTCCCCACCGGACATCCCGCGCCGGGACGCCACCCCGGCACCGTGGAAGAGGAGCAGAACGATGACCGGAGCCAAGCCGGAACGCGGGCACGGTTTCCTCCCCGACTTCGACACCTGGTTCGGCCGGGAGTTCCCCGGCCTCCCCGGATGGCGCCCCGCCACGGCCGCCCACGCCATCCCGGTCGAGGTCACCAGCGCCGACGGCATCTACACGCTGCGGGCCGAACTCCCCGGCATGGGCCCGGACGACATCACCCTCACCGTCGACGACGACCTCCTCACCGTGAGCGCGGAGCACCGGGAGGGCGCCGAGGACAAGGACCACTCGGAATTCCGCTACGGCGCGTTCCGCAGGACCGTACGCCTCCCCGCCACCATCCCCGCGGACGACGTCGACGCCTCCTACACGGACGGCATCCTGGCCGTCCGGATCCCGATGCCCGCCCAGGACGCCCGCACGGCACGGACCATCCGCGTCAAGCGGGCCGACGACGAAGGGGACCGGTCATGACCGCGAAGCGCGTACTCGTCGCCTACGGCAGCAAGCACGGTTCCACCGCCGGCATCGCCGACGAGATCGGACGGACCCTCCGGGACGACGGATTCGACACCGACGTCCGGCCGGCCGACGCCGTCGCCGTCGCCGTCACCGTCGCTGTCGCCGTCGCCGACACCGTCACCGACGTCGGCGACTACGACGGCGTCGTCCTCGGCGGGGCCCTCTACGCCGGACACCGGAACGGCGAGGCCCGCCGGTGCGCCCGGCGCAACGCCGAGCAGCTCCGTCACCGCCCGGTCCGGCTGTTCAGCAGCGGTCCCGTCGACAGCTCCGCCGAACTGCACGACATCCCACCCGTACGCGGGGTCGCCCGCCGGATGAAGAAGCTCGGCGCGAGGGAGCACGTGACCTTCGGGGGAGCCCTCACCGCCGACACCCCGGATCTCGTCGCCCGCGCCATGGTCCGCCACGGCAAGGGCGGGGACTTCCGCGACCCCGCCCGCATCCGCGCCCGGGCCCACCGCATCGGGGCCGCACTCGACGGAGCCGGCTGAACCCCTCCGCCTTCCCGCTCCGAGGGACAAGCGCCCGGAGGCGTCTCATGACCGACCGCGAACAGCCCCGCACGGGGCCACGACCGTCGCACGGCGGCCCGGGCCGCCGAACGGCCGTGATCGTCGTGCTGACGCTCTCCCTGATCTGCGGCGCGATCGCCGCCGTGTACCTGTGGAGCTTCGGAGCCCGGGCGGATCGCGACAGGGCCGCGCACCTCCACCAGGTGACGGCGACCACCACGGGACCGGCCCGGGAGCAGCCCGCCCTGGTGCGGAGCGGCGCGGCCGTCGCGCCCGCGGTGTGGGAGTACCCGGACGGTGTACGCCGCTCAGGCACCGTCGAGGTCCCGGCCAGGACGGCCCAGGGGCGGACCGTGACCGTGTCGGTGGACGACACGGGAGCCCTCGTCAGGCAGACCGGCGGTTCCGCCGGTCTGCTGCTGACCTCCGTCGCGGGCGGTACCGCGACGGCCGGCGCGGTCGCCGCGACCGGAGCCGGGGTCCTCGTCCTGTTCCGGCGCAGGATCGACGGCCGCACCCTCGCCGCGGTGGAGCGCGAGTGGGAGCGGGTCGAGCCGGTCTGGTCCGGCCGGCTCCGGAAGGGGAACGACTCCGGGGCGGACGATGTCTGACGGCGCCGCCGTCAGGGGGACGTGGGCGGGGTCGCCGGTTCCGCGCCGCCCTGGTCGAGGCGGAAGGGCGGGTAGGCGTCCGTCATGAGGCTCGCGTAGGCCGCGACCCGCAGCACCCAGCGGTTCAACCCGGCGACCAGGTCGAACAGGTCGCGCGGATAGCGTGCCGTGAAGGCCAGGGTGAAGCCGGCGATGACCGCGAGCAGCGTGATCAGGCCGCCGCTCCACCACCCGGCGCGCATGCCGCCGCTGAAGAACGCCAGGATCAGGTAGTGCGGAATGGCGAGCAGCCACCACTTGACGAGCACCTGCGAGCGGGAGAGCCGCTCCGGGTAGACGATGTCGAGCCGGGCCGGGTAGTCGGGTTCGGGGCCGAGGCTGAAGGGCGGGTACCGGTCGGTGCCGAGCGCGCCGTAGGAGTAGTACGAGACCCGCCAGGACCAGCGGAGCACGCCGAGGTTGAAGTCGAACAGGCCCCGCGGGTAGCGCTCGGTGAAGAGGATCGCGAAGAAGGCGATCACCGTCACGACCAGGAAGGCGATCCACAGGAAGAGCAGCACGATCCAGTGCGGGATCACCAGGATCCACTTGACCAGCCACAGCCAGCGGGAGAGCGGGGTGTCGAGCACGGCCGTGACCCGGACCGACGGGTGGGGCGTTCGTCCTGCGTCCATCATCGTCACCTTCCCGCGCCGGCCGGGTCGGCGTGCCGGAGCCGGTCGACGACTCCCACGCCCCCGTCGACGCCGTCGCAGTGCCTGAGCGGAACCGGCGCGAGCCGGGGATTCCGGACCGCCGTGGGCGTCATCGGCTCGGCAGCGCCTCGGTGCCTCGTCTCCGCTCTCCTTCCGTGTGCCCCCACCTCTCAGGATCGCCCGTGCCGGCCGGGCGGGGGAGGGTTGTCCGGCCCCCATGACCGGGCGTGGTCGCGGGCGTACGCGGCGAAGACCCGGTCCGGCCCTCCGCCCGTGCGCGGGAAGCGCTCGTCCGGCACGAGGGCGAGGTCCTCCTCGAAGCGGGCTCGGGCGGCGGCCAGGGTGTCGGCCGGCCCGGTGCGCGGCCTGCCGCGCATCACGGTCCGCAGCAGCGGCTCCGCCCCCTCGGGCGGTGCCCCGTTCGCCAGGGCGAGCACGTCACGCGCGCCCGGGCCGCGGAGGACCTGCTTCGGGCCGGGCGCCGTGACCTTGGCGGAAGACAGCTTCACGACGGGCCTGCCGGCCTACTCGACCGGCTTGTAGGCGGCGTCCGGGTACGGGGCGTCGGCGGCCGTGCCGACCTTGGTCCCGACGGCGTACGCGTCGATCGGGGCCTCCTCCCGCGCGAGCCGGTCGAGCTCGTACGCGTCGGGGCCGCCGCTCGCGATGATCCGGACGTCCGCCGGCCCCGCCGGGGCGGCTCTCAGGCGAAGTCGAGCACTTCGGAGACAGGGCGTCGGGGCGTCGCCCGGCCGGCGGGGCCGTAGCCCAGACGGATGACCATGTGGACGTAGCCGACCGCCGAGAGGGGGTCGCGAGCGTCGAAGCGGAGTTCCGGCCATTCGAGGGGCTGCGACATGAGCGACGCGGCGAGCCCGTCCAGGGTGGCCTGAAGCAGGACCCGCTGGAGGGCCTGGCCCGCCGTCAGCCAGGCCTCGGGCGTGTCCGCGGCGGTTCCGAGCAGGGCGATCTGCGGTGTCCTCTCGAAGCGGGCCGACGGACGCCCCGGCATCCGGTCGGGGGACCCGAAGTCCCTGACCGGTGCGGTCACGTCGTACTGGCGAGGACCGAAGGCGTAGGCGGGGACCCCGTCGGCGCCGGCCCCCTCGCCGGCCGCGCCCGTACGCGTCCAGGACGCGATCTCCGCGCGTACGGCGTCGTCGGCGGCCTCGAACAGTTCGGAGGCGTGGACGAGGCCCATCACGGTGTCGGTGTGCCACTCGCCCGGGACGGTCAGGCGGCAGCCCTCCAGACGGGCGGCCGCGCGGAGCCCGTCGAGGATCTCGGCCGGGACCGGCTCCTCGGTGAAGGGGAAACGGCTGGTGTGCCGACGCGCCAGCGCGCCGTGCAGCACGTCCAGGTCGCCGCCGGCGTCCGAGGGGAGGCCGAACCCGACGTCGGCGAGATGCCAGGGGTCCTCGGGATCGGGCAGCAGCCGGACGTCAGGGCGCAGCCCCTGGTGCTCGGCGGCCACCCGCAGGCCGAACAGGGCGGCACCACAGCCGATGTGGAGTGCGCGGTGGTCCGGGTCCTGGCGGGGCATGCCGCGCGACGGGTCGCCGTGCAGCTCGATGACGGTGGCCGCGCTCCGGTGGACGAACCTCCACGGCTGGGCGTTGTGCATCGACGGCGCCAGCACGGCCTCCTCGACCAGCGAGGACACGAGCGGACGGAGAAGGGGGAGGGGGGACACGGTACGTCCTGTCTGTGCGGGGGAGGGTCGCTCGGAGAAGTCGTGGGCCGTCCGTGGGGACGAGGCGGCGAGGCGCGTGTCGTCGTCGCGCGCGGCGGACAGCCGGTCCACGACGGTGACGACGCCCTCCAGGCGTTCGGCGAGCCGCAGCAGCATCACGCCCTGGCTCCGCAGCCGGACCCGGCCCGCCAGGGTGACCACACCGTCCAGCACGTGCACGTCGATCGCGTCCTGCGGCAGCTCCATGGCGTCCGCGAGGATCTCCTCCCGGATGCGGCGCCTGATCTCGGGGTCCGGGCGCAGGAAGACGCGCAGGAGGTCGCGACGGGTCACGATGCCCACCAGCCGTTCCTCCTCGTCGACCACGGGAAGACGTTCCACCCCGCGCCGCACCATGAGCCGGGCCGCGTCCGGCGCCGCCTCCTCGGCGTGCACGGTGACGGCCGGCTCGCTCATCACCCCCTGGGCGGTCGGCGCCCTGCGGGCCAGGAGGTCGCTCTCGGAGACCACGCCGACGACGTGGTCGTCCTCGTCCACGACCGGCAGCCCGCCGATGTCGTGCTCGGCCAGGAGCTTCGCCACCTCCCGGAACGACGTACCGGGCAGGGCGGAGACCACCTCGTCGGTCATCAGCCCGCCGACTTTCATGTGCTTCATCGCGGTCCTCCCGTTCCAGCGGCCGAAGGAGGGGACTTCACGCCACCACCGTCCCCCGACGTCGACGCGTTGACGAGGGGCCGAACGGTCCCCCGCCGGGCCCGACCGGGCCTCTGCCGACTCCTGGGCCCCGGCCGCCGGGACCTTCGGCCCCACCTGTGCCCCCACCGGCCCTCCGGCCCCCGGCGTGCGGTGCGAAGGCCGGAGAGCGGACCTCGCGCACCCGGCCGGGAGGAGCCATGGCAGCGACCGCGCGACCCCGGGGGCCAGGGAAGGGTCGCCGTCGCCGCCGGGGACGCGGCGACGCCCTCCGCGAGAACCCGTTCCTTCCCCTCTCGGTACCCGCCTCCGGCCTGTCGGCCCCGGCGGCGCTCTCCGTCCCTTCCTCCGAACGGCCCCCGACACGGACCCGCCCGAAGGCGTGGGGACCGCCCTGACGGCGGCCCGCGCGCCTGCCGGATCCCTCGCGGCGCGAGCCGTCCGCACCGCCTTCCGGCCCACCGGTCCGGCGGGAACGGCCCGGGCATCCGGTCTACCGTGAAAGCGGGCACGGCAGACGCCGTGCGTCCCGGACGGACCGGAGGTTCTGATGGGCCGGGCAGGCACCGGACCGGCGGACACCAGACTGCCGAGGCTCCGGCTCGACGAGCTGCTGGACGAGCTCCAGGTCCGTATCGACGAGGTGCGCGGCACCAGGGACCGCCTCACGGGTCTCCTGGAAGCCGTCATCTCCGTGGGGCGGGGACTCGACCTGCCGCAGGTCCTGCGAGGCATCGTCGAGGCAGCCGTCTCCCTCGTCGACGCCGAGTACGGAGCGCTGGGCGTCATCGGCGAGGACCGCGGGCTGTCCGAGTTCCTCCCCATCGGCATCGACGACGACCTGCGCGAACGGATCGGCGCCCTGCCCTCCGGACACGGCATCCTCGGCGAGCTGATCCGTCACCCCGAGCCGCTGCGCCTGACCGAGCTGTCCGAGCACCCCGCCTCGTACGGGTTCCCGGCCCACCATCCCCCCATGCACTCCTTCCTCGGCGTCCCCATCCGGGTCCGCGACGAGGTCTTCGGCAACCTCTACCTCACCGAGAAGCGCGGAGGAGCGGACTTCGACGCCGAGGACGAGGCCGTCGTGACGACCCTGGCCGTCGCCGCGGGCATCGCCATCGAGAACGCCCGGCTCTACGAGGAGGGCAGGCGCCGGCAGCGCTGGCTCGCCGCGAGCTCCGACTTCACCAGCGCCCTGCTCTCCGGCACGGAGGAGACCGAGGTCCTGGACGGGATGCTGGAACAGGCCGTGGACATCGCCGGCGCCGACATGGGCGTCTTCTACCTGGTCGGCCCCGGCGGCGAGCTACGGGGCTCGCGGGCGCGGGGCGACGGCGCCGACACCCACCGCGGGGTCGTCCTGCCCAGCAGCGAAGGCACCCTGGCGGCCGCCGCCCTCGCCGAGACCGACGGCCTGATCACCGTGGCGGACGTCTCCAGTGACCCACGGGTGACGGTCCAGCCCGAACGGTGGCAGGGGTTCGGCCCGGCCGTGGCGGTCACGGTGGGCACCAAGGAACGACTCAGCGGCGTCCTGATCCTCGCCCGGCACAGCGGCCGCGTGCCCTTCCTGAGCGCGGAGACCGCCGCCCTCCCGGGCTTCGCCGGACAGGCGGCCCTGGCCCTCGAACTGGCCGACCGCCGCCGCGACGCCGAGCAGGTGACCCTCCTGGAGGACCGCGACCGGATCGCCCGCGACCTGCACGACCTCGCGATCCAACGGCTCTTCGCCACCGGCATGACGCTGCAGAGCGCCCGGCGCTTCGTCGAGCACCCGGAGGCGGCGGACCGGCTGACCCGGGCGATCGACGACCTCGACGCCACCATCAAGATCATCCGGTCGACCATCTTCGGTCTCCGCGAACACGAGACCCCCGGCACCGCGCCCAAGCTCAGAAGCCGTGTCGTCACGGCCGTCGACGCGGCCGCGACGACCCTCGGCTTCGCTCCCGCGCTCCGCATGGAAGGCCTGCTGGACACCGACGTGCCCGTCGACATCGCCGACGACGTCGTCGCCGTCCTCGGCGAAGCGCTCACCAACGTCGCCCGGCACGCCCACGCCCACCGGACAGAGGTCACCGTGTTCACGGACGCGGGAGTCCTGGAGGTGACCGTCGGGGACGACGGGACCGGCCTCCCGCCCGAGCGGGTCGACAGGGGCCTGCGCAACCTCTCCGAGCGTGCCGAGCGCCTCGGCGGCTCGCTCACCGTCCACTCCCCGGCGGGACCAGGCGGCGGCACCCGACTCACCTGGCGCATCCCGCTGCCCGCCGACGACGGGCAGGACCGCTGACCTTCAGCGGGGCTCCCGTCCGTGCTCATGGGCCTGCGCGGCGATCACGGCGGCCTGTACCCGCCGTTCGACCCCCAGCTTGCCGAGCAACCGCGAGATGTGGTTCTTGACCGTCTTCTCCGACAGGTAGAGCCGCTTCGCGATCTGCCGGTTGGTCAGCCCCTCCCCGATCAGCTCCAGCACGGACCGCTCACGCTCGGACAGCGCCGCGAGCCGCTCGTCCTCGGGCGGCTGTGCCGGCTCCGGGGCGCGGAGCGATCGCATCAGGCGGGCGGTCGTGGCCGGATCGAGCATCGACTGCCCCGTCGCCACGGTCCGTACCGCCGACACGAGGTCGGACCCCTTGATCTGCTTGAGGACGTACCCCGCCGCCCCCGCCATGATCGCGTCGAGCAGCGCGTCCTCGTCGTCGAACGAGGTCAGCATCAGACACGCCAGCTCCGGCATCCGCGACCGCAGCTCCCGGCACACGGCGATCCCGTCGCCGTCGGGCAGCCGTACGTCGAGGACCGCCACGTCCGGGCGCAGGGCCGGCCCCCGGGCCAGAGCCTGGTCCGCCGTGGAGGCCTCCCCGACGACCCGCAGGTCGGGCTCGTCGTCGATCAGGTCGCGCAGCCCCCGGCGGACCACCTCGTGATCGTCCACCAGGAAGACCCGCGTGGGTTCCTCGGCTGCCGGAAGCTCGGTCATGGCGACCCCTGTGCTCGACGGGTACCTGCCCGCCCCCACCAAGAATTGTCCGTCACGAGGCGCCTTCCTGTGCACCGAACCCCCTCCGGACGTCGACGACCCCCTCCACGGCGCGGGCGGCACGAGCGCGGGCCCTTGGAGCCGGACGTGACCGACGGGCCGCGCCGCGTTCGGGCCTGCGGCGAGGTCGGCGTCGACGGTGGCGAACCCGGCGCCCCGGTAGCGGGCCAGGGCGGTCTCGTCGTCCGGATGCACGCGCAGGAAGACCTCCCTGACGGACCCGGGCCGGCCCGCCACCGTGGCGGCGTGAGCGGCGGCGAAGGGAAGAGAGTCCATGCCCGGCGATCCATAAGACCTCCCTGACGGACCCGGGCCGGCCCGCCACCGTGGCGGCGTGAGCGGCGGCGAAGGGAAGAGAGTCCATGCCCGGCGATCCATCCGTGATCACGAGTGGGCGAGAGCGCCCCTCGGCATCCAGGGACGCGGGCACTCGGCGCACCCCCTTTCCGCCTCTCGCCCAGCGGGAACGGCCCTTCCACCGGCGTCGTTCAGGGTGGCTGTCAGCGCCCAGAGGCCGGTCCACGTCCGCCTCGGTACTCAGAGTCCGTCGCCCCATCCGAAGGTGATGGTGTACGCGCGCTGGAGTGCGTGCCGGCCATGGTCGCCGTCGGCGTAGGCCCATGCGAGGGCTGCGGCGAACCAGAGCAGGAAGACGCCGCTGACGATGCCCAGAGCGAGCAGCTTGCCGAACCAGCCGAGGAGGATCAGGGCGATGGCCGCGACGACCACGCCGACGTGGGCGCCCCCGAGGTCGAGCGACGCGGCCTTGCGTGCCGCTCTGCGTCTGGCCCGTTGCGCGGCGAAGCGCTCGTCGCGAACGGACTGCGGTTCGTTTTCGTCGAAGTGCATCTCATCCCCCCTGTCGCCGACGCTACACGGACCCGGACCGCGTCGGCAGGGGAGCGTCGCCGGGGCAGGGGGCAGGTGGTCAGTCTGTCCTTCGGCTTCGGCGGTCCGCGGCTGGGCGGGACGGGCCCATGAAGGCGTCAAGCCCTGCGATGATCCTGCGGAGTTCGCGGGATCCACGAGGCGACATCGCTCGGATCACGTCGTCGAGCAGGGCACGGGCTTCGAGTGGGTCGCCGCAGCAGTACCGGTGAACGTTGCCGAACTCGTCGTCGTGCCAGAGCTCGCGCTCCGGGCGATGGACGTACTCCTTCCAAAGGCGCACGGCCGTGCTGGTGTCTCCCGGTCTGAGGTAGTTCCGCGTGCGTTCAAGGCGAACGATCTCGGACAACGCTCGCGGGGAGAGGCGGTCGATGGCCGGCCTGGAGTCCTGTGACCGCTGCCGGTCCGGGATTCCGGACCGGACGCGTCCTGGCCGTCTACGCGGCATGGGCCTTTCGGTGGGTCGTCATGCCGGACATGGTGCCAGGGTCTCGAACCGCCTCTCGATCGGGTTCGCTCGCCCGGGGTTCACCGGGCGTGGGCCGGCCCACGCCCGCTCGTGTGCTCCGACCTTCGGGCCGACGGGCCGACGGGCTGTCAGGCGTGGAGCTGGAGCTGCTCGATCACCGTGGCGAGGTGGGCGCGTTCCTCGGCGTCCAGGCCGCGCAGCGGCAGGGGGAGGTTGAGGGGGGCGGTCAGACCCAGGTGCGCGGCCGCCGCCGCGACGACGCGGAGGGAGCCTCCGTGCCGGGCGAACAGGTCCCACAGGGGCTGGAGCCGCCTCGACTCCTCTTCGGCCTGCTCGTGCTGCCCGGCCTGTGCCGCACGGGTGAGGGCGAGTGCCGGCCCGGGGAAGGTACCGCCGATCACCGAGTACCAGGCGTCGCACCCCGCGTTCAGCCCCCGGGCGGCGGCCGCGTCTCCGCTGATGCCCACCGTCACCGTGTCGGGCAGGAGTCGGCGCAGGTGCTCGACGCGGGCTCGTGCCTGGTCGGGCTCGGAGGGCAGTGCGGGGATCTTGATGGACGCCACCTGCGGCAGCCGGGCCAGACGGGTGTACAGCTCGTCGGTGAAGGTGAAGTGCGTGGTGCCGGGGTTGTCGTAGATCACCAGAGGGACCGACAGGTTCGCGGTGACCTCCTCGAACAGGCCGAAGACGTCCTCGTCGGTCAGCGGCTGGTAGGACACCGGCGCCAGCAGGACGCCGGAGGCTCCGGCGTCCTGCGCGTCCTCGGCGGCCTGGAGCACCTGTCGGGTGCGCAGCGCCCCGATGCCGACGATGACCGGTACTCCGTCGGCGTGCTCGACCGCGATGCGGGCGACGCGGGCGCGTTCTTCGCGGGTCAGGTAGGCGTAGGAGCCGGTGGAGCCCAGCGCGCCGACGGAGTTGACGCCGGCGGCGGCGAGCCGCTGGACCAGCGCGGCGAACGCCTTCTCGTCGACGCTGCCGTTGCCGGGGACGGGAGTGAGCGGGAACGCGCTCAGACCGGTGAACAAGACGAACCTCCGAAGGGGTGCGGGCGGCCCTGCCGCCGTGGTGGCGTCCGCCATGCCGCGCCCGCCGTGCCGGATGCCGTCGTACGGGCCGGCGGCTGGGCCGGGGGCCGGCCGGGAGTGGTGGTCAGGCGGTGGCGTAGGGGTGTGCCGGGCCGAGGTAGAGGACGGCGCTCGTGTCGCAGTGCGGCTGGAGCAGGGTCCGCAGGTCGTCGGCCGCGGTCCTGAGCAGGTGCCCGTCGCGGGTGGCGGCGACGGTCTCCAGGACGAAGGCGACGTGGGTGGAGTCCTCGGTGACGCGGGTGCGGTGGGCGTCGCGGTGGTTCCAGTGCCGGGTGAGCACGTCGGTGGTGTCGGTGTAGACGACCTCGCCGGGCTTGGGGTTCTCGACGGTGCCGGGCTCGCCGAGCGGGGTGAAGGTCTCGCTGCCGTCGGCGTAGCGGATCTCGACGTCGCCGGTGACCTGGTCGAGGTCGAAGGCGCCGGCGGGCAGGCCGTGGCGGACGGAGACGGCGTTGTAGGAGTCGACGGCCGGTGCGATCCGGGGGAGGGCGCCCTTCTTCGCAAGGCGACGGCCCAAGGCGTCGACGCTGGGCCGGACGCGGCGGGGGTTGGTGCCGAAGGAGCGGTAGGCGGTGTGCCACGCCTCGATGCGCGGGTCGCTCTCGTCGGCCGGGGCCCAGGTGCCGTCGGCGAGCCGGGTCTCCAGCTCCTCCAGGGCGGCGGTGGTGGCGGGCCAGGGCGCGCCGCCGCGCAGGCCGGTGGCGGTGACGACGACGACGAGCGTGTCGGGGAAGTCGTCGGCGACGGCGGGGCTGATACGGAAGGTGGTCATCAGGTGCTCCGTTCCGGGAGGGCGGCCGGGGGCCGCGGGGTCAGGTGAGGGCGAGGAGGCCGACGGCGACGGCGGCGGTGCCCAGGCCGATCAGCTGGCCGCGGTGGACGCGCTCGGCCAGGACGCCGCGGGCGAGCAGGACGGTGCCGGCCGGGTACAGGGCGGTGATCACGGCGACGACCGCGAGGTCGCCGCCGCGGGCGGCGAGTAGGAACAGCAGGTTGGCCAGGGAGTCCAGGACTCCGGCCGCCGCCGAGATCGCGTACGCGGGCTTCTCCCGGCCCAGCCGCCGGAACATCACACCGGCAGCGGCCAGGGTGACCGCGGAGGACACGGCACGCCCGACGATCAGCGGGCCGACACCGCTGTCGGAGGGAGCCTGGTGCAGGAAGACCAGCTGCAGGGCGATGGCGGCTCCGGCGCCGAAGGCCAGGAGCAGCGCGGTGCGCGACGGCCGGGCCGACCTCGCGCCGTGCCCGGCGCTGACCAGCACCACCGCCGCCAGCGCCAGCGGCAGGCCGATCAGTCCGGCGAGGCCCAGGTGCTCGCCCTGCAGCAGGCCGACACCGACCGGGAGCATCGCCGAGACCAGCGCGGTGATCGGGGACAGCACGTTCATCGGGCCGATCGCCAGCGTGCGGTAGAGCAGCGCGAACGCGGCGGCCGACGCGACGCCGGAGGCGGCGCCCCAGGCGACGGTGGCAGGGGCGAAGGAGGCGCCGAGGAAGGGCCACAGCAGCAGCTCGACGGTGAGCGAGGCCGGTGCGGCGATCATCACGGTGCGCAGGACATGGGCCTTGCGGGCACCGAGACCGCCGAGGAAGTCGGCGCATCCGTAGGCCAGGGAGCTGCCCAGGGCCAGCAGCAGAGCGATCACGGGGGGTACATCCCTTACTATCAATGGAACGACCACACCGTACAGCGCATCGACCGACCGTCGTCAACCGAACGACCGCACGGTCCAGTGCGGCGACCCACCTGCCGGGAGAGGCGACAGCGATGACCGAGACCGCGGCGGCACTGCGGACACTCGCGCACAACGTCCGCGCGGCCCGTACCCGCGCCGGACTGTCCCTGGACGAACTCGGCCGCCGCGCCAAGGTCAGCAAGGGTGCCCTGGTCGGACTGGAGAAGGCCCAGGGCAACCCGAACTTCGCCACCCTGGTCCGCCTCGCCGACACCCTCGGCGTCTCCGTCTCCGCGCTCATGGAAGGCGGCTCCGAACAGCGCGTGAGGGTGGTGAGCGCCGACGCCGTCGTCCCCCTGTGGAAGGGCGAGCACGGCGGCGAGGCCCGGCTGATGCTGACCACCGGCGGACCGGCGGCCACCGAGGTCTGGCGCTGGACCCTGGAACCCGGCGAGGAGTACCCCAGCCATCCCCACCAGGCCGGCGTGACCGAGACCGTCAGCGTCACCACGGGCGGGATGGTGCTCGTCGTCGACAGCACCGAGTACCCCGTCGCCGCCGGTCAGACAGCCACCTTCGACGCCGACACCCCCCACACCTACCGCGGCGCAGGCACCGGAACCTGCCACCTGATCATGACCGTCCACCTGCCCCCGGGCCCCGCGTAGCACCTCGCCGAACGGCAGGCGCCAGACTGCCGGCCGGACCGCGATCCCCCCTGGCGCGGGCGTGGGGCACGATGGCGTCATGGCACAGCAGATCTTGCCCCCGTCGGAATCCTGGCGCCGGATCGACGCCTGGCTGGCGACCCACGCGGCGTCCGCATGCGCTTCACGAGGGCGGTGACGTGCGCGGCCTCCACCCCTACCTCACCCCTCACGGTGAGCTTTGGTGGGACGAGGAAGGGTGCGAGGAGCTCGACGGCCACCCACTGAAGGCAGCGCCCATCGGGCTGCCCTGACGACCAGCCGGGCGGACCCGCCACCGAGCCGACACCAACCATCCGACACCAACCACCCGACACCAACCACCCGACCACCGGCGGCGTCTCGCCGACGGAAGACCATGGTCGCGGACCGACCGAGGAAGACACACGGGGGAAGAGGAATCATGGTGGCGTTCCACGCGTCCGCGCTGGACGGAGTCGCCCGCAATCCGGCGCTGCCGACACCGCTGCTGCTGCGCCTGCTCGCCTTCGACGGGGGCGGTGACGGTCCGCCCCGTCATGCCCTCCAGCGGGCCGGACTTCCCGAGTCGGCCGTCGTGGTGATCCTGGCCCACCCGAACCCCGGCGCCCGGATCGACTTCGCCATGAGCGCCAGGGCGGAGCCCGCACAGCGGGCCCGGCTCGCCGACGATCCTTCTCCCAAGGTGCGGACCGCTCTCGCGTACGGACCCGAGGTGTACGACCCGCGCACAAAGGTCGCGCCGCTCTCGGACGCCGTGTGCGTCCGCCTGCTCGACGACCCCGCTCCTTCCGTACGGACGGCCCTGCTGGAATCTCCCCATCTGGCGCCGTCGTTCGTGGCATCGCTGGCCACGCACCGTGATCCGGCGGCGCGCCGGGAAGCGGTGCGCGCATGGGAGACCCTGCCGCCGGGCGAGCGGTCGGCGCTGCTGGTCGACCCGGACCCCGAGGTACGGCGGGCCGCCGAACTGCGGGAGTGCCGGCGGGACTCACGCGTCACCGCCGCGCTCCTCCGCGATCCGAGGTCCACCGCCGTGGCGCTGCGCCGAGGGCTCCTTGCCCGCGCCGACGCCGAGCGGTGCCTCGCCGAGCGGACCCACCTGACCGCCCTCGCCGAGAACCCGTCGTTGCCCGCCGACCTCGTGGAGCGGCTCGCCGTCGACCCCGACGAGGACGTACGGCTCGCGGTCTCCCTCAGGCCCGGGCTGGACGAGACACGGCGGATGGCGATCGACTTCACGGTCGGGGACTTCGACAGGGGCGACGGCGTGCGGTGGGTGCGGGACGGGCTCGCCGACCCCGAGGTGCTGCGCCGGGCCGTGACCTCAGCCCACCCCCTGCTCCGGCGCACCGCCGCCCGGAGCCGCCACCTGACGCCCGAGCTGCTGCGACTCCTCGCACGCGTCGAGGACCCGGTGGTGGAGAACAACCTGGGCATCCACCACCCCGACACCCCGGAGGAGGTCCTGATGCGTGTGTACGCGCGCCTCGGCGGAACGTTCTCCGCCTGGATGGCGGAGACGCACCCCCGCTTTCCCCGCGAGGGCCTCGCCGCACGCTACGCGGACCACACGGACGGGAACTACCGTCGGCTGGCCGTCCGGGACCCGGCCGCGACGCCCGCGTTGATCGAACGGCTCAGCCACGACCCCGAGGTCTGGACGCGCCAAGCGGCGGCCGGCGACCCGCGCCTGCCGCTCCACCGGCTTCGCGAGGCCCTCCACGTCCCTGAACTGGCCTCCAGCGCGGGCGCCAACCCGGCGCTCCCCGAGGACGAGATGGCCGCCGTCCTGGACCGGGCCGGCGTTCCGCGGGCCCGTTGAGCAGAACCGACTCGCTCGTACCGCGACCTCACGTGACGACCGGTTCTCGGCGAACGCGCGGGTCGGCATCGAAGCCGACACCCAGCGGTCACGGCCGGGGCCGGGCCGGTGCCCGGCGACACCGCGGACGCGAGGGCCGGGCGGGACTCCGGTCCGGCCCGCCGCCGCGGGGCGCGACCGCGTCGGGCGACGACGTCCACACCACGCCTTTAGAAGACGCCGCCGTACTGGGACTCCGCGAGGGCGGCGGCGCGCTGGTCGCGGAAGTTCGTCACGTACGCGTCGTGCATCTCGGCGCCGACGTACTTCAGGAGCGCCTCGTCGTTGGCGGTGAGTGCCAGGCCGGTGTACGGGTGGCTGCCCGTGAAGACCAGCTTCTGGTCCTTCACGCCCTTGTACGAGCCCTCGATCAGCAGGTACTTGGTGTGGGTGGCCGTGCCGGAGACCTCGGGCGCGGCCGGGTTCTTCACGTCGTCGTTCTCCAGGCGGTGGAGGGAGATCTTCCCCTTCTCGGTCGACCGGGTCAGCCAGTACGCCGTCTCCCGGTGCGTGCCGACGGCCGAGTAGTCGGAGAGCTTGCCGTAGACGACGTCGACGTAGCAGCCCGCGTCGGCGAGGGTCCAGAGCTTCTCCGCCACGGCCGGACGCGAGATGTGCCCGTTGGCGATGCGGATCACGGTGCGGCCGTCCGCCGTGCCGTGCCCGGGGGTGTTCCCGTGGCAGACCGGAGCGGTGGTCCCGTCGGCGTTCGGCACGCGGGTCTCGACCATGCTCAGGATGTTCTCGACGACGTCGGTCGAGGAGCGCGGGAAGAAGTAGCCCTTGGCCTGCCCGGCCTCCACGTCGATCGCCAGGTCGCTCACCGTCTTCGACCCGTCCGGCTGCGCCTGCGAAGCGGCCATCAGGTCGAAGTAGCGGACGTAGCCGGCGTGCAGGGCGGCGTTGTCGGTGACGGTCATCGCGTCGTTCCAGCCGGACTCGCGGTCCCACGTGGTGAGGTTGCCGGAGGACTGCACCACGATGTTCTCGACCACCGCGCCCGTGGTCGGCGAGCCGCTGCCGGTGGAGTGGGAGAACAGGAAGAACTTGTTGTGGTTCACGCCGCTCGTTCCCGCGGCCAGGCACGGCCGGCCTGCCGCGCACACCCGGAACCACGAGGTCTGACCGGGCGCGGACTGCGTCGCGAAGGCGGCCTGGAGCTTGTCCCGGACCGTCTTCCCGGACGTGCCCATCCACGTCGCGCCGATGGTGGTGTCGTCGACGAGGACCTGCACGTTCACGTTGCGCTGGTGCGCCTTCACGAGCTGGTCGGCGAGCCAGGACGACCCGAACGCGTACAGGGATATGCGGATGGTCGACCCGCTGGGGGCGCCGTTGACGAGGCGCCCGAGGTGGCTGAGGATCGCGCCCTGCTCGGCGGTCGTGCCGGTCGGCTTGTTGAAGACGACGCCGGTCTTCACGTACGTCTCGTCCTGCGCGGTGGCGGCCGGCGCACCCGCCCCGAGGAGGCCCACGATGAGGAGGGCGGTGAGGAACCTGTTCTTGATCACGGCCGCCACCTTAAGGGTTGTCCCGTAACCGGTCTTTGGCAGCAGGGGAGTGGCCGGCCGGGATCGCGTCCCAGGTTCCCTTCGGGGAGGCACGGACCTCGGTCCGCCCCTGCGACCGCACGCCACGGCAGCGCGTGGCAGGCGCCTCCTCCCGACCACGTGCGGACCTCCCGACCTGGGGAGATGGGAAGGGCCCTGTTATCGTGCGCCGATGTCAACGATCAAGCAGTTCCAAGTGACCTTCGACTGTGCGGAGCCTGCGCGCCTCGCCGCCTTCTGGTGCGGGGTGCTGGGGTACGTCGTACCGGCGGTCCCGGAGGGCTTTGCCACGTGGGAGGAGTACCACCGCTCGCTGCCGCCCGAGGACGAGATCTACTTCGCGTGCACGGATCCCTCGGGTGTGAGCCCGCGCCTGCTCTTCCAGCGAGTTCCCGAAGGCAAGGTCGTCAAGAACCGGGTGCATCTCGATGTGCGGACCGGCGCCGGGCTCGTGGGTGAGGAGCGCCTGGCCACGCTTGAGGCCGAATGCGCACGGCTGATGGCGCTCGGCGCGAAGCACGTGCTGACGCAGCGCGCCGATGACGTCAACGAGTCGTGCATCACGATGCAGGACATCGAGGGCAACGAGTTCTGCCTCGGCTGATTCCCCTCCGGGACCACGGGGTGGGGACCCGTCTCCGGCCTCGGGGAACATCGGCTGCCCCGATGTTCCCCG
>NZ_JBHTST010000021.1:0-79943 GCF_042794995.1 Streptomyces sp. NPDC056503 | reverse complement strand
CCCTTCTCCTACGTCCCGGAAGGGCCTCAGCCCGCGAGCAGCTTCTTCACCGCGGCGGCGACACGGCCGCCGTCGGCCTGCCCGGCCACCTTCGGGTTCACGATCTTCATGACGGCTCCCATGGCGCGCGGCCCCTCGGCGCCGGCGGCCTTCGCCTCCTCGACGGCGGCGGCGACGATGCCGTCCAGCTCCTCGTCGGAGAGCTGCTTCGGCAGGTACGCGTCGAGGATCACGCCCTCCGCCCGCTCGCGCTCGGCCGACTCCGCGCGACCGCCCTGCTCGAAGGCGTCCGCGGCCTCGCGCCGCTTCTTCGCCTCCTTGGCGATCACCTTCTGCACCTCGTCCTCGGAGAGCTCGCGCTTGGTCTTGCCCGCGACCTCCTCCTTGGTGATCGCGGCGATGGTCAGCCGCAGGGTCGAGGAGCGCAGTTCGTCGCGGGCCTTGATCGCGGTGTTGAGGTCGTCCTTCAGTCGTGCCTTGAGCGTGGTCATGGCGTCAAGTGTGGCAGGTGCTCCCGGCGTACCGCCCGTCCATTTCCACCCCGCGGGTCTGGAACGATGGGGGAATGCGCGCACGGTACGGGATCCCCCTGAAGATCACGGCAGGCGTCGCGGCCACGGCCGCGGCCGGACTCGTCTACGCGGCGGGCTTCGAAGCCCGCTCGTTCCGGCTCCGCCGGGTCACCGTCCCCGTCCTGCCACCGGGCATGGACGACCTGCGGATCCTCCAGGTCTCCGACGTCCACATGGTGTGCGGACAGGACAAGAAGCGTGCCTGGCTGCAGAAGCTCGCCGGGCTCCGCCCGGACTTCGTGGTCAACACCGGCGACAACCTCTCCGACACCGGCGCCGTGCCCGAGCTGCTCGACTCGCTGGGGCCGCTCATGGAGTTCCCCGGCGTCTACGTCTTCGGCTCCAACGACTACTACGGCCCCCGCTTCCGCAACCCCGGCCGCTACCTCCTGGAGAAGGTCCAGGGCCGCCACGGGCTCAACGGCAACAAGCCGGTCGTCGGCGCCGTGCACAACCCGTGGGAGGAGATCAAGGAGGCCTTCGACGCGGCCGGCTGGGTGGACCTCACCAACACCCGCGGGCGGCTCAAGCTCCCCCAGGCCGACCTGGCCTTCACCGGCCTCGACGACCCGCACATCAAGCGGGACCGGTACGAGCGGGTGGCCGGCGGCCCCGACGCCTCGGCCGACTTCTCCCTGGGCATCGTCCACGCCCCGTACCTGCGCGCCCTCGACGCCTTCACCGCCGACGGCTACGAGCTGGTGCTCGCCGGGCACACCCACGGCGGGCAGCTGTGCGTCCCCTTCTACGGGGCCCTCGTCACCAACTGCGACCTCGACACCGACCGGGTGAAGGGCCTCTCCACCCACACCGCCGGCGGCCACACCTCCTACCTGCACGTCTCGGCCGGCTGCGGCACCAACCGGTTCACCCCGGTCCGCTTCGCCTGCCCGCCCGAGGCGACGCTGCTCACCCTGACGGCACGCGCCTGACCTCCGTACGGGGGCACACCCGCCCCCGTACCGCGAAGGCCATACCGCATCGTTTCGCCGCCGCCTTCCGCGCCCTGATCGCCCTCGCCGCGGTGACCGGGGCCACGATCGACCGCGTCCAGGAGGACCGCCTCCGACCTGCGGTGGCGGGGCGCCGTAACCGGATTTCGTCTCTGGGCGCGGGTGGGCTAAAGTAATCGATGTCGCCGCGACGTGAAGAACAAAGCAGCGACATCGGGGTGTAGCGCAGCTTGGCAGCGCGCTTCGTTCGGGACGAAGAGGTCGTGGGTTCAAATCCCGCCACCCCGACAGCCAGAGGTTCAGGGCCTGATCCGCGAAAGCGGGTCGGGCCCTGAGTCGTTTCCGGGGCCGGAAGAGGGCGGGGCCGACCATGACGGAGCCGTACGAGACGTACCTCGACGGGTACGCCGACATCCTGGCCGGGGTGTGCGCCACCGGCCGGCGGCCGAGCCGGGAGGAGCTGGAGGGGCTGCGCGCCCGGGGCGAGCGGGCGGCCGAGGCGGGAATCGGGCTGCGGGCACTCGTACGGGCCCATCTCGCCGCCGCGCGGGCCGCGCGGGGCGGGCTGCCCCGGGAGACCGACCCCGACCTGCTGCTCGCCGCCGTCGAGCAGTCCGTCGACGCCTTCGCCGAGGGGCACGAACGGGCGCAGAAGCTGGCGGTGCGCCAGGAGGAGGCCGCACGGCGGGAGTTCGTCGACGACCTGCTGTACGGGCGCAGCGACCTGGGACGCCTCGCCGAGCGGGCCGAGCGGTTCGGGCTGCTGCTCTCGCACGCGCACGCGGTGGCCGTCGCCCAGGCGCCCGAGCCGTTCGGGGACGGGGCGCCGGTCTCGCGGAGCGTGGAGTCCTCGCTGCTCGCCCGCTTCGGCACCCGGCGGATCCTCCTCACCACCAAGGACGGGCGGCTGATCTGCGTCGCCCCGGCCGACGAGCCCGAGGTCCTCGCCCACTTCGCCAAGCAGACGTACGCGACCGCCGACGACAGCCTCGTCGCGATCGGGCGCGCGCACCCCGGTGCCGGCGGCGTCGTCCACTCGTACGAGGAGGCGCTCGGCGCCCTCGACCTCGCCGGCCGCGTCGGCCTGGACGGGCCCGTGCTGTACGCCGCCGACCTGCTCGTCTACCCGGTCCTCGGACGGGACCGGCAGGCCATGGCCGACCTCGTCGGGACCGTGCTCGGCCCGCTCGCCACCGCCCGGGGCGGCCCGCGGCCGCTGCTCGACACCCTGCACGCCTACTTCGACGCGGGGTGCGTCACCACCGAGGCCGCCCGCCGGCTCGCGCTGAGCGTGCGGGCGGTCACGTACCGGCTCGACCGCATCCACCGGCTCACCGGCGCCGACCCCGGCGACCCGACCCAGCGGTACACGCTCCAGACCGCCGCGATCGGGGCGCGGCTGCTGGGCTGGCCGGACGAGGAGCTGTGAACCGTCCGTTTCCGGACGGCATCAAGAACGCGTAAAGATTGCCGGTCTCCGGCAATGCGCGGGTGAGCCTCGCGATGAAACGATCCTTCGGACGGCGGGCAGGGCGGTCGGCCGGACAGTCGGCCGGAAGTCGGCCGGGTCATCGGCCCGCCGGTCGGCAGAAGGCCGACCGGCGCCGACCGGCCCCGACCGGGCCGTCGGCAGGACCGCCGACAGGACACGGCAGCCGAAGGAGCGGGGACATGGTCTGGTTTCTCGGTCTCGGCATCGGGGGGCTGCTGCTCCTCGTCCTCAGCCTGGTCTTCGACGGGGTCCTCGAAGGGCTCTTCGACGGCTTCGGAGCGCTCGACGGGCTCCTGTCCCTGCCGGTGGTCGCCGGCTTCCTCTCGGCACTCGGCTTCACGGGGGCGCTCGTGCTCGGCACGACCGGCGCGGGAGCGGGGACCGCCACCGGCGCCGGCGCGGTCGCCGGGATCGGCGTGGGGTGGGCGACCTGGCGGTTCAGCCGGGCCCTGCTGCGCGACACCGGCGCGCCCGCGCCACGCGGCACGGACCTCACCGGCAGCACCGGATCGGTGGTCACCGCCGTCCCGGCGGACGGCTACGGCGAGGTACTGCTCCACCTGGCCGGCCAGCCCGTGAAGTACGCGGCGCGGGCGGACCGGCCCGTCCCCCGCGGCACCGAGGTCTGGGTCGAGTCGGTCCTCTCGGCGACCTCCGTCCTCGTGCGGCCCGTCGAACGCTGACCGCTGCCCGCTGACCGTCGGCCTCCGGCCACCGACTGCCGGATCCACTCTTCTCGTCACCGACCGAACCGACCGAAGGGGGGTTCTCCATGAGCCCTGTCCTGATCGCCGTGGTGGGCATCGTCGTCCTCCTCGTCCTGCTCGGCCTCGCCGTCGTCACCCGCTACAAGGTCGCGGGACCCAGCGAGGCGTTCATCATCACCGGCCGACGCGGCCAGAAGGCCACCGATCCGACGACCGGCCGCGTCTACACCGACAACAGCGGCCAGAAGGTCGTCGTCGGCGGCGGCGTCTTCGTCGTGCCGTTCGTGCAGCAGAAGTTCACCCTCGACCTCTCCAGCCGGCACATCCCGATCGCCGTCCGCGGCGCCGTCACCCTGCGGGGCGTGAAGGCCAACCTGGAGGGCGTCGCCATCGTCAAGGTCGGCGGCACCGAGGACTCCATCCGCGCCGCCGCCCAGCGCTTCCTCATGCAGCAGGACGGCATCGTCGGCTTCACCCAGGAGGTGCTCTCCGGCGCGCTGCGGTCCATCGTCGGCCGGATGTCGGTCGAGGACATCATCCGCGACCGGGCCGCCTTCGCCGGGCAGGTCGCCGAGGAGGCCGAGGCGAGCCTCTCCGGGCAGGGCCTGGTCCTCGACGCCTTCCAGATCCAGGACATCAGCACCGAGGGCTCCTACCTGGAGGACCTGGGCCGGCCCGAGGCCGCCCGCGCCAAGCAGGAGGCCGACATCGCCGAGGCCGAGGCCCGGCGCGCCGCCGAGCAGGCCCGGCTGAAGGCCGAGGAGGAGATCGCGGTCGCCCAGCGGACCCTGTACCTGAAGCAGGCCGAGATCAAGGCGCAGACCGACGAGGCCGCCGCCCAGGCCAACGCCGCGGGACCGCTCGCCGAGGCCGCCCGCCAGCAGGACATCCTCGCCGAGCAGGAGAAGGTCGCCGCCCGGCAGGCCGCGCTCACCGACCGCCAGCTCGACACCCAGGTCCGCAAGCCGGCCGACGCCAAGCGGTACGAGGCCGAGCAGCAGGCCGAGGCACAGCGCACCGCCCGGGTGAAGCAGGCCGAGGCCGAGCGGATGGCGGCCATCGCGGCGGCCGAGGCCGAGGCCGAGCGGGCCCGGCTCACCGGTGAGGGAGAGAAGCAGCGCCGCCAGGCCCTGGCGGAGGCCGAGGCCATCGAGGGCGCCAAGCGCGGCGAGGCCGAGCGGGCCCGGCGCGCGGCCATCGCGGAGGCCGTCCGTCTGGAGGGCGACGCGGAGGCCGGTGCCATCGCGGCGAAGGGCGCCGCCGAGGCGGAGGCCATGCACAAGCGGGCCGACGCGTTCGAGCGGTACGGCGACGCGGCCGTGCTCCAGATGCTGGTGGAGGTCCTGCCGCAGGTCGTGGCCAAGGCGTCGGAGCCGCTGGCCGCCGTGGACAAGATGACCGTCATCTCCACGGACGGCGCGAGCCGGCTGACCCGTACCGTGACGGACAACGTCGCCCAGGGCGTGGAACTCCTCTCCTCCACCACGGGGGTCGACCTGGCCGCCCTCCTCCAGGGGTTCACGAGCAAGGCCGTCCCGGCCGCCCCCTCGGCCGGTCCCCCGGTCGCCCCGCCGGTGAACGGGAAGGTCGAGATCACCGACTGACCCCGGACGACCCGACTCGGACCACCGTGGCCCCGCTCCCGCCGTGATAGGCAGGGGCGGGGCCGATTCGTTTCCACGGAAGGGGAGTCGGAGTGACGGGACTGCTGCTGATCCACGGGGCCGGGGGAAGCGCCGAAAGCCACTTCGGCGGGCTGACGCGCCGGCTCGGCGACCGATTCCGTTACGTACGGGGCCGGTTGCCCGACCGGGTCGGGATCGGGGCCGACGAGGCCGTGGACGGGTTCGTGGCCGCCGCGGACGCCGCCGGGGTCGGCGCCTTCGCCGTCTGCGGGTACTCGCTCGGCGCCCCGCTGGCCGTACGGCTCGCGGCCCGGCATCCGGAGCGGGTCACCGCCCTGGTGCTGACCGCGCCGTTCGCGTACCCCGACCACCGGATGCGGCTGGGCCTCGCCGTCTGGCGGGGCCTCCACGAGAGCGGGCGGCACCGGCTGCTGGCCGAGCACCTGGCGCTGACGGGGCTCGGCGGGACGTTCATGGAGGCGACCGACCCGGTCCGGCTGCGGGCCATGCTGATGCTCGCGCCCGCCCCGCCCGCCGGGACCCCGGCGCATCTGGAGCTCGCCGGGCGGATCGACGTACGCGAGGACCTCGGGCGGATCGCGGTGCCGGCGCTCGTCGTGGTCACCGCGGAGGACCCGCTCGTCCCGCCCGCCCGGCAACGCGCGGTCGCCGCCGCCGTACCGGGCGCCCGCACCGCCGAACTCCCCACCGGGCACCTGCCGTTCTGGGAGGACCCGGAGGCCTGGTCGGACGCCGTCGAGGACTTCCTCCTCGACCTCCCGGTGGCCGGTCGCGCCGGTCGCGCCGGATGACCGGCAGGCGGGACCGGCGGGCCGGGGCCGGGGCCGGGGCCGGGGCCGGGGCCGGGGCCGGGGCCGGGGCCGGGGCCGGGGCCGGGGCCGTCAGATGATCGGCGGGCGGCCCAGTCGCGTCATGCGGAACACCGTCGACCAGCGCATCGGGCGGCGCGGCCCGGCCGGCGCCTTCAGGCCCTCCGCGAAGCCGGCGAACCAGGAACGCAGGCCGCGCACCGAGCGGGTGCGGGCCACCGTGAGGAGGACCCAGACCGCCAGGTAGAGCGGGACCAGCAGGGCCGGGAGGTTCCGCTTGGCCAGCCACACGCGGTTGCGGGCGGTCATCCGGTAGTAGACGTCGTGCCGGGCCGGGCTGGTCTTCGGGTGCTGGAGCAGCAGCTCGGGCGCGTACCGGATCCGCCAGCCCGCGTCGAGGGCGCGCCAGGCCAGGTCGGTCTCCTCGTGCGCGAAGAAGAAGTCCTCCGGCCAGCCGCCGATCCGGTCGAGCATCGGCATCGACAGGCCGTGGCCGCCCCCGAGGAAGGTGGTGACCTCGCCGCCCCGCATCGGGTCCTTGGCGCCGAGCCGGGGGATGTGGCGGCGCTGCGTCTCGCCCGTCTCGTCGGCGATCCGGAAGGAGACGACGCCGAGCTTCGGCTCGGTCTCGTACAGGTCCACCAAGCGGCGGAAGACGTCCGTGTCGACCAGCAGGCCGTCGTCGTCGAGGTCGACGAGGACGTCCACGTCACCGAAGGAGCGGAGGGTGTCGATGGCCACGTTCCGGCCGCCGGTGACCCCGCGGTTCTCGGTCAGCTCCACGCCGGTGACGCCCTCGGGGAGCGCGGGCAGCGAGCCCGTGCCGTTGCCGACCACGACGACCCGGGCGGGGGGCTCGTCCTGCATCGCCACCGAGTCGAGCAGCGCGCCCAACTCGGCGGGGCGGGTGCCCATCGTCAGTACCGCCACGCCCACTCTCGGTCGCGCCACGGTCCACTCCGTTCCAGGTCGGGGTCGGGTCTCACGTACGGGCCGGCTCCCGCCGGCCCCACGGCACCCATTGTTCACCCTCCGGGAACCAGGACGGAACCAGGAAGGAACCCGGGCGGCCTCGGCAGCGGGAAACGCCGGACTTCCGGAACCCCCGGGGCCCTCCCTGACGTCCGTGCGTACGGCGGCGGTTGCACGGCGGTTCCGTCGCGGCGCCTCCGTGGTTCCGGCACGGTTCCGTCGCGGTTCCGTCGCGTTCCCTCGCGGCACCTCCGTGGTTCCGCTTCGGGGGGAGCGCGGCGAGCACGCACATGCGGCGGCTCTACCCTGGTCCTCTGCCGTCAAGTGATCGATTGTCGAAAGGGCGTCTCCTGGTGCTGGTCGCGGACCGATATCGGCTTCACGGGTGCATCGGCCGTGGCGGCATGGGCGAGGTGTGGCAGGCCACCGACGAGGTCCTCGGTCGTGCCGTCGCCGTGAAGCTGATGCTGGCGCAGTCCACCGACCCCTCGGGCGCCGACCGCTTCCGCCTGGAGGCGCAGACCGCCGCCCGGCTCAGCCACCCGCACGTCGTCGGCGTCTTCGACTTCGGCACCTGGGACGGCAAGCTCTTCCTGGTGATGGAGCTGGTCGAGGGCGACAGCCTCGGCTCCTCCCCCGCCCAGCCCCTGGTGCTGCCCGCCGAGCGGGTCGCCGTCGTCGCCGCGCACGCCGCCGCCGGCCTCGCCGCCGCCCACCGGCAGGGCGTGGTCCACCGCGACATCAAGCCCGGCAACCTCCTCATGGACGCCGAGGGCACGGTCAAGCTGGCCGACTTCGGCATCGCCCGCTTCGTCGACGACCCCTCGGCCGGGCTGACGACGACCGGGCAGATCGTCGGCACCGGCCTCTACCTGGCCCCGGAGCGGGCCCTCGGCAAACCCGCCTCCCCCGCCTCGGACGTGTACTCGCTCGGCTGCGTGCTCTACCAGCTGCTGACCGGCCACCCGCCCTTCCGCGCGGACACCGCGACCGCGCTGCTGTACCAGCACATCGACAGCGCCCCGACCCCGCCGAGCCGGCTCGGCGTGGTCCTCACGCCCGCCTTCGAGGCGTATCTGCTGAGCCTGCTGGCCAAGCAGCCCGAGCAGCGTCCGCCGGCGCAGGCCATCGCCGACTGGTTCGGCTCCGGCGCCTGGCGGGAGTACGCGCCCCGGCCCGCGGCCGCCGCCATGCCCGGGGCCGTCCACACCCCGCCTTCCCACACCCCGCCTTCCCACACCGCGCCTTCCCACACCCCGCCCGCGCACACGGCGCCCGTGCCCTCGCCGGCCACCATGCCCGCCCCGCGTACGTCGAGTCCGCGTACGTCGGGTCCGCGCGCGTCCGGTGCGCACACGTCCGGTGCGCGGACGCCGTCTCCCGGCCCGACGGCCGCGTCCGCCCCGGTGGCGGGCGGATCCCGGCGACGGGCGCCCGAGCGGGCCGGGGCCTCCGGCTCCACCGGGGGCGCGCTCGCCGAGCTGTCCCGCCGGCGGCCCCGTAAGACGGCCGCCGTCGCCGGGATCGTCGCCTTCGTCGTCTTCCTCTTCATCGGCATGGCCTGGCTCTCCTGACCGGGCCGTACCACCCGTCCTGCCTGTCCTGACCTGCCTGCCTGTCCTGACCTGCCTGCCTGTCCTGACTGCCCTGGCCGGGCCTGCCCGTCGCCTGCCCGTCCCGCCTCCGGCGTCCGGCGTCAGTACAGCCGTGGTGCCATGACGTGCGAGTCGAGGTCCCCCTCGGCGATCAGGAGACAGCGGGGGACGCCCGGACCCGAAGTGGCGCGCACCGTCGCCGGCGTCGGCGGGTCCGTCGGCAGCTCGATCGGGACGACCAGCGGACCGTCGTCCCGGATCGTCGCGTGACCGGTCTCCTTGCCGTCGACGAGCACCTCGACCACGGGCCGCAGTCCGGTCTCCACGGTCGCCGAGACCGAATGCCCCCGGTAGTCGATGTGGAAATGGTGGCGTCGCCTCATGGGGTCACCTCCGCGGAAGGATCCCGGACGCCTCCTCACAGCGCCCTCGGACACCTCCGTCCCTCCAGCGTAGGGACGGAGGGCCCGCCCCGCCCCTCCGACGCCGTTCCGGGGGCCCTGGGGGGCCTCCCCCTCCCTCCCCCTCCCCCCGCCCCTCCCCTCCCCCGCCGGGCGTCACCCCGTGACGGCGAGCCCCAGGCAGCCGACGGCGACCAGGACCGCGCAGACGGTCAGGTTGACCGCCCGGTGCTCCAGGAAGACCGCGGCGAACTCGCGGATGGTGGCGCTCGGCCAGAAGTACGCGGCGGTCGGCGAGCCCACCACCTGGCCGTCCACCCCCGCCTTGCGGGCCAGCAGGGCGGCACGGAGGGCGTGGAAGTCGTTGGTGACGATCACGCAGCCCGCGCCCGGCCGCTCCGCGTCCATCAGCTCCTTGCTGAACAGCAGGTTCTCCTCGGTGCTCCGGGAGCGGTCCTCGCGGAGCACCCGGTCCTCGGGGAACCCCCGCTCCACCAGGTAGGCGGCCATGGCGTGGGACTCCGGCAGCTCCTCGTCCGGGCCCTGGCCACCCGAGGCGATCAGGAACGGCGGCCCGTCCTGGCCGCGCGCGGCCAGCCGCTCGTACACCTCCCGGCCCCGGTCGAGCCGGCTCGCGAGGAGCGGCGGCACCCGCCGCCCGCCGATCAGCCCGGAGCCGAGGACCACCACGAAGCCGGCGTCGCGGCGCAGTCTCATCCGGCCGTACAGGAACGCGTATCCCACGAAGCAGAGGAAGAGGAAGGAGACGTACCCGAGGACGAGCAGCAGGGTGACGGCGACGACGCCGAGGACCCGGGAGTGGGTGAGGACCGCGACCGCCATCAGCCCGAGCACACCGAGGATGCCGAGGCCGGCGAGGAGCGAGAGCAGATTGGCCAGGCTTCTGCCCTCCTTGCGGACCATCGTGACGCCGTTGGCGCACAGCAGCACCGCGAGGACCACCGGACCCAGGCCCAGCACCAGCAGGAGGAGGACGAGGACCGTCTCCGTGAGGCCGTGGGGCAGGTCGTCGACGGCCGAGAGCAGACCGAGGCCGAGGAAGGTGACGGCGAGACCGAGGTACACCGCGTTCCCGAAGCGGCGGCGGTCGCGCAGTACACCGACCCCGAAGAGGAGGAGGAACAGGGCGGACACCGCGAAAGCGATCATGCCGTCATCGTAGGCAGCCCGTCCCCCGCCCGAGGAGACCGCGGACGAAGCTGTGGACGACTCCTCGGCGGCGCTTCCGTCCACACCCTCGCGGGTGACGACGCCGTTCACCGCTCACGTCACCGAACCCATCACCGAGCTCGTCACCGAGCTCGCCGGAAAGCTCGTCACCGAGCCCGTCGATGAGCCCGTCGGTGAGCCCGTCGATGAGCCCGTCACCGAGCCCGTCGGTGAGCCCGTCACCGAGCCCGTCGATGAGCCCGTCACCGATCCCCGTCGGCGAGCTCGTCAGAAAGCCCGTAGAAAGCCCGTCATCGCTCCCGGGAGAGCATGAACAGGCCTCGCCGCGCGCCCTCTTCGTACGCCTCCTGCAACTCGGGATCGTCGAGGAGCGTCCGCAGCGTCTCGTCGCTGCGGGCCCGGGAGACCGCGCAGTACCGCCCCGGCCGGTAGGAGGTGTCGAAGACGGAGGTGCGCAAGAGGTCGACGGCGCCCAGGAGATGGGCCGCCTGGTCGGGGCGGCCGTCGAGCAGCCGCACCCGGGCGAGGAGTTCGGCCGCGCAGGCCGCGCCCACGGCGGAGCCGAGCCGCAGGTGCTCGCGCAGCGCCCGGCGGGCGTGCTCGGCGGCCCTGGTCCGCTCCCCGTCCCAGGCGAGGAGTTCGGCCCGGGCGTGGTCGGCCCAGGCGTCGGCGAAGAGGTCACGGCCCGCCCAGGTCCGCCGCCCCGCCCCGTCCAGCTCCAGCTGGTCCAGCGCCTCCTGCGCGGCCTCCGGGTCGGTGCGGCTGTAGCAGAGCGCGAGCGCCGCCCAGCAGGCCTCCCGGGTCGGGCCGAAGTCGGGTACGTCCCCGATCTGTGCCAGCGCCTCACGGAACTCGCCCGCCGCCGCCCGGATCCGGCCCTGGTAGAGGGCGATGGCGCCGCGCAGGTGGGCCAGGAGCCCCAGGCAGCGCTCGTCCCCGTCCCGTACGGCGCTCGCCCATGCCTGCACGAGGAGCGGGTCGGCGTCCTCGGGGCGCCCCGACTCCAGCTCCAGGAAGGCGGCCAGCCACAACGCGCGGGCGGACGGCGGGCCCTGGTGCAGCGCCAGGGCGTGCCGCAGCCGGGTCCGCCCCTCGGCGACCCGCCCGCAGGAGACCCACAGGAACCACAGCGAGACCGCGACCTCCAGGGCCGAGCCCGCCTCGTCGCCGGGTGCGAGCGGTGCCGTCGTCGGGTCCATGGCGGCCACCAGGTCCGGGAGTTCGCGCAGCGCCAGGTCCCGGGCGTCCAGCTGCCGGCCCCGCTGCCACCACTCGGCGGCCCGCCGGGCGACCTGTACGCACCACCTGCGGTGGTGCAGGACCACGATCCAGCGATCGCCCCGGGCGGTGAGCCGGCGGGCGCCGACGGCCCGCATCGCGTGCGGCATCCAGTGGCGCGGCCCGCCGTCCTCCCCGTCGAACAGGTCGTCCACCGGCAGCAGCGCCAGCGGCGCCAGCCGGTCGAGCACGGCGCCCAGGTCCGCGGCGGTCAGCGCCCCGTACCCGCAGACCTCCTCCACGGCCCGCAGGTCGAAGGCGCCCTCGAAGACGGAGAGCCGCTCCCAGAGCAGCCGCTCGGCGGGCCCGGCGGCCGCGTACCCCTCCTCGGCTGCGGCGAGTTGGCCGGACCCGACCGGCTCGCCCCACAGCACCTCGTACTCGGGCGGTTCTCCCGCCACTCGCCCCATGGTCGCCATCCCCCGCGCGTCCCCGCTCTCCGGCTGCCGCCCCCGTCGAATGTCGTCACTGTGACTTTTGGCCGTTTTCGTGGCCAAAGGGCGCCGAGGCGGCTTGAATGCATATGCCCTGGTCCACATCCTGGGGTGATCCCGGACCCATGACCAAGGTTTTCCGGGGATCGGCCAAGGAGGAAAATGCGGACCGGGGAATCCGTCCTGGGAGAGGCGGATATGTCACTGATCCACGCACTCCAGATCGTACCCAGAGCGAGCTGGACCCAGCTGTCCACCGTCCTCGGGGCCGGTCCCGACACCCTCGCGCGCCGCTGGGAGCACCTCACCGCCGGCGGCTACGCCTGGACCTCGCTGCTCATCGCCCGGCGCGGCGGCGAGTCCGCGCTGTACGGGTGGGTCGAGCTGGAGTGCACCGCCGACACCGCCGAGGCCATCGCGATCGAGCTGTCCGGCGACCCCCGCACCCTGGGCGTGCACGCGGTGACCGGCGGCGCCGACCTGGTCCTGCTGCTGATCGCGCCGGACCTGCCCGCCCTCGACGCGTACGTCACCGGCCGGGTGCGCCGGCTGCCCGGCGTGCTGCGGGCCCGCACCCAGGTCGTCACGCGGATGCACAACCGCCCCTACCGCGCCCGGCTGGAGCAGCTCACCCCCGCGCAGGCCCGGCTCCTCACCGAGGTCGGCGCCCTGGAGCGGCGGGAGGGGCCACGCGCGCGTGTCGCCGCCCAGGCCCCCCAGGTGACGGACCTGGACCGGCGGCTCGTCGCGGAGCTGGCCGGCGACGCCCGCCGGAGCGCCGCCGAGCTGGCCCGGCAGTGCGGCACGAGCGAGTCGACGGTACGGCGCAGGCTGGACGTCCTGGTGGCGGGCGGCGCGCTCCACCACCACTGCCAGCCGGCGCCCCGCTTCTCCGGGCGCCCGGTGTGGGCCATGGTGACGGCGCAGGTGGCGCCGCAGGACGAGGCGGCGACGGTGGCGGCGCTGACCCGGGTGCGGCGCACCCAGGTGATCACCTCGGTGACCGGGCCGCACAACCTGGCGCTGGCGATGTGGCTGGGATCGGTCGAGGAGCTGCACGAGATCACGGCGGGGCTCGTCCGGGCCGCGCCGGCGCTGCGGATCACGGGGACGGCGGTCAGCCTGCGCACGTACAAGATCGGGGCGCAGGTGCTGGGTCCCGACGGCCGCCGCATGCACCACGTCCGCCCGGAGGCGTAGGCCCACCCTCCCACCCGCCCGTCCCGTCCCTTCCGGGGCCGCGGGGTGACGTGGTCTCCTGGGGGGCATGGAGTTCGCCGTGTTCGTGACGCTTCCGGGGCTGGTCATCCTGTTGACGGTGATCGCCTTCGCCGACCAGTTCCTGCGCATGACGGGTCGCGGGAAGCGGCGGGGCACGGTCTCCTCGACCGGTTTCGAGCAGCTGCACGCCACCTTCTCGCCCGGGAAGCAGAGCGAGCTGAAGGAGCGCCGGAGCGCCCTGCTGCTCCGTGACGACGAGGAGGACGGCGCACCGCCGCACCGGACGACGGTGGACCTCACGGGCGGACGGGCGGTGATCCGGCTCCGGCCGGACACCCGCGGCTGACCCCTGTCCTTCGGGCGGGAGGCCGGACTCGTGGCGTGATCCGGGAGGCAGGGGGCCAGGGGGGGACGGGCGGAGGGGACAGGGGGACGGGGCCGGGAGCGCGGGCAGGGCCGGCGGCGCGGACAGGGCCGGGGCCCGGGGCCGGGCCCTCCTGAAGGGAGCGCGGGCCCGCCCCCGTACCGTGGGGGGCGTGTACCGGTTCCTGAGGACCCCCCGCTGGTGGGGGATCAATCTCTTCGTCCTGCTGGCCATCCCGTTCTGCGTCTTCATGGGGACCTGGCAGCTGGGCAAGTTCGAGGATCGCGTCGACTCCCACCAGGAGGCCGAGCGGAAGCCCGCCGCGAGCCCGCGGGGGGCCGAGCCGCTGGCGTCGCTGCTGCCGGTGGACAAGGAGACCTCGGGCCTCGCCACGGAGGCGCGGGGACGGTACGGGGAGCAGTTCCTGGTGCCGGACCGCGAGCTGGACGGGCGGTCCGGCTCGTACGTGCTGACGCTGTTGCGGACCGACGCGGGGCGGTCGCTGCCGGTCGTCCGGGGCTGGCTGCCCGCGGGGGCGCAGGCCCCGGCGCCGCCGTCCGGCGAGGTGACGGTCGTGGGCGCGCTCCAGGCCTCGGAGAACCAGGGCACGAAGGGCGTGCGGGCGGCGGGCGGGCTGCCCGAGGGGCAGCTCGGCATGATCAGCGCGGCCTCGCTGGTGAACGTCGTCGAGGACGACGTGTACGACGCCTGGGTCACCCTCGCCGACTCGCCCGCCGGGCTCACGCCGGTGCCGGCGGCCGCGGCGGCGGGCACGGGCCTGGACGCCAAGGCCTTCCAGAACCTCGGCTACACCGCCGAGTGGTTCGTCTTCGCCGGCTTCGTGGTCTTCATGTGGTTCCGGCTGCTGCGCCGGGAGGCGGAGGCGGCCCGGGACGAGGCGCTGGGCCTGGCGGACCACTGACGGGGCCGTGCGGCACGTACGGCGAAGGGGCCGGGGGGAAAGTCCTCCCCCGGCCCCTTCGGCGTCCGTGCGGGCTCTCAGCCCTTGAACATCCCCGTCCGGTAGACCGTGCCGGCGCAGGCGCCTTCGAGGACCGTGGTGACGGTCGGGTCGCCGGGCTCCGCGGTGTAGCTGACGGAGACGCTGCCCTGGGCCGGTTCGGCGCGCAGCAGCTGGGTGGTCAGGCCGGAGTCCGTGCCGGTGCCCGTGCCCGTTCCGCCGCCGGCCTCGGCACCGCCGGCGTCGGCGCCTTCGCCGCCGCCGGTGGCGGTGGGCGTCGGCTCGGTCGGGACCTGGGTGGGCTCGGTCGGCGTGGGCGTCGGCTCGGTGGGGACCTGGGTGGGCTCGGTCGGCGTCGGGGTGGCGCCGCCGCCGTCGGTCGAGCAGCTCTCGGACGGCACCCAGGCGAACTTCAGCTGGTACGAGCCGCCCGGCTTGAGCACCACCGAGGAGGACTCCGTGGAGGGGTCGGGGAGGCCGGACGCCGGGTCGCCGCTGGTGTGCCGGACGACGCCGATCCGGTTCGGGTCCACGTCGCCGCTCGCCGCGACGCCGACCAGGCCGGACCCTTCGAGCCGGCAGGTCGCGCCGGAGCCGTTGACGACGGTGAAGCCGCCGTAGAAGACACCGGTGGAGTCGGGGCCGCTGTTGTAGCCGCCGCCCGACTGAAGCGCCCCGGAGCCGCAGATCGGCACGGAGCCGGAGCCCGAGCCGGAGCCGGAGCCGGAGCCCGCGCCGGAACCGGACCCGGTCCGGCTGCCCTTGGGGTCGGGCTTGGCCTCGCCCTTGTCGGTGGCGCCCTGGGTGGGGCCGGTGGTGGACGAGACCTTGACGGAGGGCGCCTTGGTGGCGGCGGGGTCGTCGCCCTCGGCCTCGGCGCCGGTGCCGCCCTGGGCCTGCTCGCCGTGGCCGGCGAGGGCCGGGTTGGCGGTGGTGAGCCCCGGGGAGCCGGCGACGTGGATGAAGGCGGGGACGGCGGTGCCGAGGAGGACCACCGCGGCGGCGGCGCCGACGAGCGCCTGCCGCTTGCGGGCGCGGCGGGCGGGGACGGCGCGGCGCAGGTGGTCGAGGGACGCGGTGGACGGTTCGAGGCCCGAGACGGCGCCGTGGAACAGCCGGCGCAGCGCGAGCTCGTCCTCCCCCTCGTCCTCGCCGGGGCCGGGCTCGAAGTCCATCATCAGTCGTCCACTCAGCTCGTCACGTCCGACGCGTGCCTGTCCGGCGTCGCGTCCGCTGCGTTCGTCGGGGTCGTGGCGCTCCTCGCCCTCACCGCGCTCGTCGGGCTCCTCCCGCGTCACGTCGTCCTCGCGGCTCATGCCTTGGCCTCCATGACGACGCGGAGGGCGGCGATGCCCCGGGAACCGTACGCCTTGACGGAGCCGAGCGAGATCCCGAGGGTCTCGGCGACCTGGGCCTCCGTCATGTCGGCGAAGTAGCGCAGGACGAGGACCTCGCGCTGGCGGCGCTGGAGGCCCTTCATCGCCTTGATGAGGTCGTCGCGCTCCAGCTGGTCGTACGCCCCCTCCTCGGCGCTGGCCATGTCCGGCATCGGCTTGGACAGCAGCTTGAGGCCGAGGATGCGGCGGCGCAGCGCGGACCGGGAGAGGTTGACCACGGTCTGGCGCAGGTAGGCGAGGGTCTTCTCGGGGTCGCGGACGCGCCGGCGGGCCGAGTGGACGCGGATGAAGGCCTCCTGGACGACGTCCTCGCAGGAGGCGGTGTCGTCGAGCAGGAGGGCGGCGAGACCGAGGAGCGACCGGTAGTGGGCGCGGTAGGTCTCGGTGAGGTGGTCGACGGTGGTGCCGGTGCCGGTGACGGCGCTGTCGGCAGCCTTGCGCGGCGTGGGGATGCCGCTGACTCTCGCGCGGGATTCGGTGGTCACGGCGGTGGTCACCGGAGGGCCGTCGTGCGGGCGCGGACGCCCGAGCGGACGGACCGCGGTGCCACGGCCGGGCGCGCCGACGGCGCCGGGGCTCCACAGGGGGAGCACGGCCGTGCGGACCCCGCGGAGCGGGGAGAGCGCGGGAATGTCGAGTACGTCTGCCACGCCTGTTTGACTCGTGTTCCCCCGGAATGGTTGTACGCCTGCACCGCGTTTCTCAGCGGTGAGTTGATTGTCCTCATGCGTAACCGTTCTCCCCCATTGCCCCGTTCCATCGCGTGCCCGCGCCACGTTCGTGGGTGAACGCGGAGACGCGCCCCGCCCAACTACTAGTTGCAGCAAGGGGGAAGAGCATCGTCCGACACTGCATCACCGCAGTTCAAGGGGGTGCCGCCGCCGATTTGCTCACAGGATGTTCACAGATCCCGTGGAGCCACCGCAATCGGATGCGACGCCGCGCCCGGCCGCTGGGGTGCGGCCGGGCGCGGTGGGCGGGTCGGGCCGGACGGATCCGGCGGCCGGGTCAGCGCCCGGTGCCGCCGTAGACGACCGCCTCGTCCGAGTCGCTGTCCAGACCGAAGGCGGTGTGGACGGCGCGGACGGCCTCGTTGACGTCGTCGGCGCGGGTGACGACCGAGATGCGGATCTCGGAGGTCGAGATGAGCTCGATGTTGACGCCCGCGTCGGACAGGGCGCGGAAGAAGTCCGCGGTGACGCCCGGGTTGGTCTTCATGCCGGCGCCGACGAGGGAGATCTTGCCGATCTGGTCGTCGTAGCGGAGCGACTCGAAGCCGATGGTGCCCTTCGCCTTCTCCAGGGCGTCGATGGCCTTGCGGCCCTCGGCCTTGGGGAGGGTGAAGGAGATGTCGGTGAGCCCCGTGGAGGCCGCCGACACGTTCTGCACGATCATGTCGATGTTGATCTCGGCGTCCGCGACGGCCCGGAAGATGGCCGCGGCCTCGCCCGGCTTGTCCGGCACCCCGACGACGGTGATCTTCGCCTCGGAGGTGTCGTGGGCGACACCGGAGATGATGGCCTGCTCCACCTTGTCCCCTGTCGGTTCGTTGCTGACCCACGTGCCCTGGAGTCCGGAGAAGGACGAGCGGACGTGGATCGGGATGTTGTAGCGGCGTGCGTACTCGACGCAGCGGTGCAGCAGCACCTTGGAGCCGGAGGCGGCGAGCTCCAGCATGTCCTCGAAGGAGATCCAGTCGATCTTCTTCGCCTTCTTCACCACGCGCGGGTCGGCGGTGAAGACGCCGTCGACGTCGGTGTAGATCTCGCAGACCTCGGCGTCGAGCGCGGCGGCGAGCGCCACGGCCGTGGTGTCGGAGCCGCCGCGGCCCAGCGTGGTGATGTCCTTCTTGTCCTGGGACACACCCTGGAAGCCGGCGACGATGGCGATGTTGCCCTCGTCGAGGGCGGTGCGGATCCGGCCCGGCGTGACATCGATGATGCGCGCCTTGTTGTGGACCGAGTCGGTGATGACACCCGCCTGGCTTCCGGTGAACGACTGGGCCTCGTGGCCCAGGTTTTTGATCGCCATCGCCAGCAGGGCCATGGAGATCCGCTCTCCGGCGGTCAGCAGCATGTCGAACTCACGTCCGGCAGGCATCGGAGACACCTGCTCGGCGAGATCGATCAGCTCGTCCGTCGTGTCGCCCATCGCGGAAACCACGACGACCACCTGGTGGCCGTTCTTCTTGGCTTCCACGATCCGCTTGGCGACGCGCTTGATGCCCTCGGCATCGGCAACGGAGGAGCCTCCGTACTTCTGCACGACAAGGCCCACGTGCGCTCCTCGCTCGGTCGGTGCCGCAGCCCGTGCTGCGGTCGGCTCAGTCTAACGAGGGACCGAAAAACGCCGACCTGCTATCACATCCTGAGACACGATGCTCACGAAGTGATCACATGGGTATCCGAAGAGGCCTAGAGCCCCTTCATTCCCAGCGGCCCCGCGATCTCCTGGACCATCACCCGGCCCGCCTCCTCCGCCAGGTCGTCCTCTGTCAGATCCTCGTCCGTGTCCAGGCCGTCGAGGGCGGCCAGGGGCTGGTCGAGACGGACGTGGGCGACCAGCGACTGGAGGGCGCGGAGGGTGGCCGAGGCCGTGGGGCCCCAGTTGGAGAAGTACGAGAACTGCCACCACCAGAGCGCCTCGGAGGTGCGGCCCGCGCGGTAGTGGGCGAGGCCGTGGCGGAGGTCCGCGACGATGTCCGCCAGGTTGTCCGAGATACGGGCCGGGACCGGGGCCTTGCGGGGCTCGTACGGGTCGAAGACCTCGGAGAAGACGTCCACCGGGTCCAGCATCGCCGCGAACCGCTCGCGCAGGTCGTCCACGTCCGGCTCCGGGCCCGTGTCCGGCTCGTACCGCTCGTCCGGAAGGATGTCCTCGTGCGCGCCGAGACGGCCGCCGGCGAGCAGCAGCTGGGAGATCTCCAGGAGCAGGAAGGGCACCGCGCTGTCCGGCTCGTCACCCTTGGCGACCTCGGTCGTGGCGACGATGAAGCTCTCTACCGAGTCGGCGATCTGGACCGCGAAGTCGTCGGGGTTCTGCGTGATGGAGTGCAGCGTGGGGTCAGACATCGAGGAGCCTCCCTGAGAGCTCACCGGCACCGGCCCGGTCCTCCCGCGCCCGGTCGTCATACATCTAGCAGCCTCCGCCCCTCGAAGGCACGGCCGAGCGTCACCTCGTCGGCGTACTCCAGGTCGCCGCCGACCGGAAGGCCGCTCGCCAGCCGGGTGACCCTCAGCCCCATCGGCTTGATCATCCGCGCCAGGTAGGTGGCCGTGGCCTCGCCTTCCAGGTTGGGATCGGTCGCCAGGATCAGTTCGGTGACCGAGCCGTCCGCGAGGCGGGTGAGCAGCTCCCGGATCCGCAGGTCGTCCGGACCGACGCCCTCGATCGGGCTGATCGCGCCGCCGAGGACGTGGTACCGCCCCCGGAACTCGCGGGTCCGCTCGATCGCGACGACGTCCTTCGGCTCCTCGACCACGCAGATCACGGTCTGGTCCCGGCGCGGATCGCGGCAGATGTTGCACAGCTCCTGCTGCGCCACGTTCCCGCAGACCGCGCAGAACCGGACCTTCTCCTTGACCTCCAGGAGCGCGTGGGCGAGCCGGCGCACGTCCGTCGGCTCGGCCTGGAGGACGTGGAAGGCGATCCGCTGCGCGCTCTTGGGACCGACGCCGGGCAGCCTGCCCAGCTCGTCGATCAGGTCCTGGACCACGCCTTCGTACAACGGAACGCCCTTTCCGGGTGTGCTCTTGCCTTCTTACGGTAGTGGCTGGAAGTGCTCGCTAGAAGCCCAGGCCCGGCATTCCGCCCAGACCCTGTGCCAGCGGGCCCAGCTTGGTCTGCTGGAGCTGCTGCGCGTTGTCGTTCGCGGCCTGCACCGCGGCGACCACGAGATCCGCCAGGGTCTCCGTGTCCTCCGGGTCGACCGCCTTCGGGTCGATGACCAGGGCGCGCAGCTCGCCGGAGCCGGTCACGGTGGCCCTCACCAGGCCGCCGCCCGCCTGGCCCTCGACCTCGGTCGCGGCGAGCTCCTGCTGGGCGCGGGCGAGGTCCTGCTGCATCTTCTGCGCCTGCTGGAAGATCTGCTGCATGTTGGGCTGGCCGCCACCGGGGATCACGGTCACTCCTCGTGGTTGAAAGTCGCCCGGTCACGTCTGGTACCGGTGTTCCGAGCCTACGTGGTCATGGACCGCCCTGCCGCGACAACTCTTTCGAGTGAGAAACTGCGGGCTCCTCTACCTGATCAACACCCTCTTGCAGGCGGAAATCCCGCGATTCCGGGCCCATCGCCCACCATTCGGCGGTAGGAAGGGCAGGCACCACGTGCACCGCACGTCACAGAAGGACACGAGCGACACGAACGCTGGGCTGAACAGAGGAGTCCCCCGGTGAGCCACCAGCCGGAGATGCAGCCGCCGGGGCAGCCCGGGGAAGACGTCCACGGAGATCTGACGGGGAAGCCCTTCCCCCTGGGCGACTGGGGCGAGCCCGCGGAGCGCCTCGACGAGCTCTACCGGTGGGTGGAGGCAGGCGCCCTGCGCACCGCCGAGTGGTACCTCTCGGACCGGGTCTGGAAGCGCCGCTGCGCCCGCGGGCTGCGGGTCGGCACGGCGCTGGGCGTGATCGCCGGGGCCGCGCTGCCGCTGCTCGACCTGACCGGGGTCGCCGAGGGCACGGCCGGCTGGGGCTACCTCTCGCTGCTGCTCGGCGCCGCCTGCATGGCCTGCGACCGGTACTTCGGGCTGACCTCCGGCTGGATAAGGGACGTGGCGACGGCCCAGGCGGTGCAGCGCCGCCTCCAGGCCCTCCAGTTCGACTGGGCCTCGGAGAGCGTGCGGGAGGTGCTCGGGCCGACGGAGGGGACCGCCAGCGAGGCCGCCGAGCGGTGTCTCGGGGTGCTGCGGCGCTTCTCGGAGGACGTCACGGAGCTGGTCCGGGCGGAGACCGCGGACTGGATGGTCGAGTTCCGCTCGGGCCCGGCGCCGCTGGCGCTCCAGTCGGTCGGGGTCATGCCGGCCCGGCCGGAGGCGGCACATCCGTCCGGCCGCTTCCCGCTGCCGCCGGGCACCCGGCCGAACATGCCGCGCCAGCGGCCCCCGGAGGCCCGCTGAGGCCTCCGGGACGGCCGGCGGGCTTAGCTGAGCATGATCATCGAGCCCTGGGCGAGGCTGCGGGTCGCCGCCGCGTGCAGTCCGAGCCAGACGTGCCGCTCGCGGGCGAAGGGGCCGCCGTCGTACGGGATCGGGGCGGCGGGTTCCTCCAGCTCGGTGGGGCGGGCGGGCGGGGCCGGGGCGGCCGGCGGGTTCGCCGGGTCGATGCCGAGGGCCGGGGCGACGAACTCCAGTTCCCGCAGCAGTCCGTAGGAGGAGCCGAGCGGGCCGCCGCCCTCCAGCAGCTCGTCGCTGGAGAGCGGGACCGGGAAGTCGACCGGCACGTAGGAGCCCGCGTGGTCGTAGTGCCAGACCAGGTGGGACTGCTGGGCGGTCGCCTCGAACATCTCCAGGAGCTGTTCGTAGTCCCCGCCGAGCTCGCCCACCGGCTCGACCGGCAGACCGCAGATCGCCAGCAGATAGGCCCGGCGCAGGAAGTGCAGGGCCTCGTAGTCGAAGCCGGCGACCGGGGCGACGTCGCCGGAGAGTCCGGGCATGTACGCGTACACGGGCACGGTCGGCAGGCCGGAGGCGCTCAGCACCGCGTCGTAGGCGGCGAGGTCTTCGGCGAAGGGGTTGTCGGGGCTGTGGCACAGCACGTCGACGAGGGGGACCAGCCACAGGTCACAGGCCAAGGGAGGCTCGCTCTCCGTCAGTTCCGGGGAGGGCCAGGGTAGTCGGCGGCGCCGACGACGCCCACCCGTGGGAGGCCTGCCCCGGGAAGGGGGGCCTCAACCCGGCGGCGGGTCACCGGCTGAGCCGGGCCTCCAGGCGGTCGGCCCATTCCAGGGAGTGGGCGTTGTAGGCGCGTACGACGGCGATGGCGGCCTCGGCGTCGCCGCGGGTCACGGCGTCGACCAGCTCCACGTGGCCGGACCAGAGCCAGCCGTGGAGTTCGCGCTCGGCCCGCAGATGGGGCACGGAGAAGACCCAGGCCTGCACGCGGAGGCGGTGCAGGAAGTCGGCGATGTGGTCGTTGCGGGCGACGAGCCGGGCCAGCTCGCGCCAGTAGCGCAGGTCGTAGCCGATGAGGACGTCCAGGTCGCCGGCGCGGGCGGCGCGGACGGCGGCCTCGCCGCGGCGGCGGATCGACACCAGGACGACCCCGATGCCCGGGTCGGGCTCGGGGAGGGTGGCCAGGGCCCGGGGGGTGTGGCGGCGGAAGACGCCGTCGACGACGAGCATCCGGGCCTCGACCATCTGCCGGTAGTCGGCCACCGAGAAGCGGTGGACGCGGAAACCGCGGTGCTGGTCGGAGTCGAGCAGGCCCTGGCCGCAGAGGTCGACGAGGGCCTCGCGGACGGGGGTGGCGGAGACGCCGTACTGCTCGGCGATCTGCTTGACGGTGAATTCCTGGCCCGGCCGGAGACGCCCCGCGAGGACCTCGTCACGGAGCGCGTCCGCGATCTGTCGGCTGAGGGTGCTGCGGGTGACGGCGCTGTTCGCGGACGTGCCGGGCATGCGGGTGGGGCCCCCTCCATGAGGTTCCGGAAGACTCTAGTCCAGACCTGGTCCCTCGGGAGGAGGCCCTCGTCACACGGGGTGACGCCGGCCGGGCCGTCGGCGGGCGACGGTCAGACCGTGTGCTCGTCGGCGACCGTGAGGGCCGCGTCCAGGGCCGCCAGGCCCTCCTTGGCCTCGTCGTCGGAGACGTTGCAGGCGGGGACGGCGTGGGTGCGGTTCATGTTGACGAAGGGCCACAGGCCGTTCTTCTTCGCCGCGGCGCCGAAGGCGGCCATCGGGGCGTTGGCCTCGCCGGCCGCGTTGTACGGGACGAGCGGCTCGCGCGTCTCCTTGTTCCTGACCAGGTCGAGCGCCCAGAAGACGCCCATGCCGCGGACCTCGCCGACCGACGGGTGGCGCTCGGCGAGCTCGCGCAGGCCGGGGCCGAGGACCTGCTCGCCGATACGGGCGGCGTTCTCGACGACCTTCTCGTCCTCCATCACCTGGATGGTGGCGACGGCGGCGGCGCAGGCCAGCGGGTGGCCGGAGTAGGTGAGGCCGCCCGGGTAGGGGCGGGTCTCGAAGGTGGCGGCGATCTTCTCGCTGATGGCGACGCCGCCGAGCGGCACGTAGCCGGAGTTGACGCCCTTGGCGAAGGTCAGCAGGTCGGGGACGACGTCGAAGTGCTCGGCGGCGAACCACTTGCCGGTGCGGCCGAAGCCGGCCATGACCTCGTCGAGGACGAAGACGATGCCGTACTTGTCGCAGATCTCGCGGACGCCGGTGAGGTAGCCGGGCGGCGGGGTCATGATGCCGGCGGTGCCGGGGACGGTCTCCAGGATGATCGCGGCGATGGTGCCGGGACCCTCGAAGGCGATGGTGTCCTCCAGGTGCGCGAGGGCGCGCTCGCACTCCTGCTGCTCGGTCTCCGCGTAGAACGGCGAGCGGTAGAGGAAGGGCGCCCAGAAGCGGACCACGCCGGCCGAGCCGGTGTCGGAGGCCCAGCGGCGGGGGTCGCCGGTGAGGTTGATCGCGGTGGAGGTGGCGCCGTGGTACGAGCGGAAGGCGGAGAGCACCTTGTGGCGGCCGGTGTGCAGCCGGGCCATCCGGACGGCGTTCTCGACGGCCTCCGCGCCGCCGTTGGTGAAGAAGATCTTGTCCAGGTCGCCGGGGGTGCGCTCGGCGATGAGGCGCGCGGCCTCGGAGCGGACGTCGACGGCGAAGGCGGGCGCGAAGGTCGCGAGCTTCCCGGCCTGCTCCTGGATGGCGGCGACCACCTTGGGGTGCTGGTAGCCGATGTTGGTGTAGACGAGGCCGCTGGTGAAGTCGAGGTAGCGGTTGCCGTCGTAGTCCCAGAAGTACGAACCCTCCGCGCCGGCCACGGCGAGCGGGTCGATCAGGCCCTGGGCGGACCAGGAGTGGAAGACGTGCGCGCGGTCCGCGGCCTTGACGGCGGCACCGGCCTGGGGGTCGGGTTCGATGACATGAGGGGTCATGCACCGAAGGGTAAGGAACCGCAGGTGGGGCGGCCATCACCATCTTGTCCACCGAGAACGCGCCGGACACGACACTGTGCTCTGCCCGGCGGGCGGCTGCGGATTTCGTCGCACCGCTCGGACGGGGCCCGGACAGGGCTCGGACGCGACTCGGGCGGCGCTCGGGCGGGGCTCGGACGCGGCTCGGGCGGGGCTCGGATGCTGCTCGGGCGGCGTTTCATTGACAGTATGCTGTCGCCATGACAGTCTGCTGTCATGACCTCGAAGACCGTTCACCTCGCCGTGTACGACACCCTCGCCGACTGGGAGACGGGGCACGCCACCGCGTGGCTCGCCCGGGCCGGGTTCACCGTCCGGACCGTGGGCGCCGACCCCGGAAAGCCGGTCACCACGATCGCCGGGATCCGGATCCTGCCCGACCTCGCGCTGGACGAGCTGCGCCCCGAGGACAGCGCCCTGCTGATCCTTCCCGGGGCCGAGAAGTACGACGAGGGCGACGAGCTCGCCCCCTTCACCGCCGCCGCCCGGAGCTTCCTGGACGCCGGGGTGCCGGTCGCCGCCATCTGCGGCGCCACCGCCGGGCTCGCCCGGGAGGGGCTGCTCGACGACCGGGCGCACACCAGCGCCGCGCCCTTCTACCTCGCCGCCACCGGGTACGCGGGCGCGGAGCGGTACGTGGAGGCCGACGCCGTCACCGACGGGGACCTCGTCACCGCCGGGCCGACCGAGCCGGTCGCCTTCGCCCGCGAGATCTTCGCCCGGCTCGGCGCGTACGAGGGGCGGCGGGACGCCTGGTTCCGGCTCTTCCACGACTCCGACCTGGCGGCGTTCGCCGAGCTGAACGGATGAGCCGCCGCACCGAGCAGGACGCCCTGAGCCGGACCGCCCTCGGCGTCTTCCGGCTCAACGGGCAGTTCCTCTCCGTCGCGGAGAAGCTGGCCGAGCCCGCCGGGCTGACCGCCGCGTGGTGGCAGGTGCTCGGGGCGGTGCTCCCCGAACCGCTGCCGGTGGCGGGGATCGCCCGGGTCATGGGCATCACCCGGCAGAGCGTCCAGCGGATCGCCGACCTGCTCGTCCGCGACGGCCTCGCCGCCTACGCCCCCAACCCGGCGCACCGCCGCGCCAAGCTGCTCGCCCCCACGGACGCCGGCCGCGCGGCGATCGCCCGCATCGACCCGGGCCACGCGGAGCTGGCCGCCCGCCTGACCGCCGCGCTGGGCGGTCCGGCCGCCTTCGAGGAGACGGTACGGGTCCTCGACCGGCTCTCGGCGGCGCTGGAGGAGGTCGAGGCGGGGACGGAGCGGGAGGGGTGACCGGCGGGGCGCGACCGGCCGCCCGGCCTCCTCGGCTCGCTCATGCCCGCGCTCGCCCCGACCGGGTGGTCGGGGCGAGCCGAGGAGGGCCGTGCGGGATCAGCAGGACAGGTTCGCGCCGGTCGGGACGCCGAGGATCTGGGTGAACTGCTGGTACTTGGTGACGCGGCTCTGGACCTGGGCGGGGTTGCCGCCGTTGCACTCCAGGGAGCCGTTGATGGAGCGGATGGTCTCGCCGAAGCCGGCGCCGTTGACCATGGCGTTGTGGGCGGTCATGGTGCCGGGGCCGTTCTGGGTGTTCCAGTACCAGAGGCCGGTCATCATGGCGACGTCCGGCTCGCGCTCGACGCGCCAGGGGTTGTTCAGGAGGTCGATGCCGAGGGCGTCGCCGGCGGCCTTGTAGTTGAAGTTCCAGGAGAGCTGGATCGGGCCGCGGCCGTAGTAGGCGGCCTGGCCGGCGGGGCAGCCGTAGGGCTGGTTCGCGTCGCAGTAGTGGGGGTAGTTGGCGGTGTTCTGCTCGACGATGTAGTAGAGGCCGCCGGTCTCGTGGGAGACGTTGGCGAGGAAGGCCGCGGCCTCCTGCTTCTTCACGGTGTCGCTGCCGGTGCCGGCGAAGGCCGGGTACTTCTTGGTGGCGGCGACCAGACCCGCGTACGTGTAGAAGGGGTTCCGGTTCGGGAACATCTGGTTGAACTGGGCCTCGGTGACGACGAATCCGGAGGGGTCGGGGGTGCCGCCCCCGCCGCCCGTGCCGCAGCCGCCCTCGTCGCGCCAGACGTCGCTGGAGCCGGGACGCTCGTTCTGCGTCCACCACTTCGCGTACCAGTTGTGGCCGTTGTAGGAGGCGGTCATGCCGCCGGTGTAGACCTGGCCCGAACTCCAGGCGGTGACGCAGGCGGGGGCCGCGCCGGCGGTGGCGGGGAGCAGGACCGCGAGCCCGACTGCCGTACAGAGGGCGGCGATCAGGGCGAGAAGACGTCGCATGCGCTGTCGTCCTTCCGGTGGGGGGAAGGCCAGCGAAGCGGCACTGGTCTGTACCTGTCAAGGTCTAGACCAGAATCCGCCCCCTGGGACGGAGGTCACCAGGGGGCGAGGGGAAGATGATTGACGTGGCGTCAGGTCGGGTTCGCTCAGATCATCAGGACGATGCGGCCCGGCCGGTGGCCCGCCTCGGCGCGCCGGTGGGCTTCCGCCGCCGACTCCAGCGGCAGCACGTCGGCCACCCGGGTCGCGAGGCCGCCCGCGCCGACCAGTTCGAGCAGCTCCTTCAGGCGCGCCGCGTCCGGGCGGCCCTCGACCACGTCCACGCGGACGCCCCGCTCGGCCACCGGCACCCGCTCGGCGGAGGCGGAGACGAACACCCCGCCGTCCTTGAGGGCCGGCAGCAGCGGATCGGCGATCAGGGCCGCGTCGAAGATCCCGTCCACCCGGTCCGGCGCGAAGCCGAGCACCCCGGTGATCACGTCCTCGGGCGCCCCGCGCGGCACCATGCCGTCGGCGTGGAGGAGCCGCAGCTCGTGCGCGTCGTCGGCGTCGCCGAGGGCGATCGCCCGGTGGCCCGCCCGCGCCGCCAGCTGCACCGCGAACCGGCCCACCACCCCGCTCGCGCCGGTGATCAGGAGCGTCGAGCCCTCCGGCAGCGCCATCAGGTCCAGCGCCTGCGCGGCGGTCAGCGCGGAGAGCGGCAGCGAGGCCGCCGCCGTGAAGTCCACCTCGTCCGGGATCGGGGCCAGCCACCCGGGCTCCACCAGGATCGTCTCCGCGTACGTCCCCTCCCCGGTCCCCTCCGCCACCCAGGGCACGAAACCGGCCACCCGGGTGCCCACGGCGAGGCCCGGGGCCGGATCGAGCAGGTTGCCCGCGAAGTCGTAGCCGAGCACGAAGGGCGGGGCCAGCGCGCCGAGCGCGGCGGCGAACCGGCCGGAGCGGATCTTGAGGTCCGCCTGGTTGACCCCGGCGGCCTTGAGCCTCACCCGGACCCGCCCCGGGGCGTCGGCGGGATCCGGCTCGGGACGGCGCACCGATCTGAGGACCTCGGGTCCGCCGTAGGCGCTCACTTCGACGACACGCATGGGGTTCCTCCTCCGGAAGGGCCCCCTCACGGCCATTACATCCACGCTCCTCCGGCCCGGGCAACCCCGGCCGGGCCACCCGGACGACCCCGCCCCCGGCCCCCCTCGGGCCGGGCCCGAGGAGCCCCTCGGGCCCGGCCGGACGAGCCCCCGCGCACCCGGCGGGGGTGCGGATCCACGGGGGCGGCCGACACCGGACCGTGACCCGGAGCGTGCCCCGGCCCCTCCGCCCGGTCTGGCATCCTCTTGCCACGTGGAGCCATTGAACGCGGAAGACCCGGTCAGCATCGGCCCGTTCCGTATCGTCGGCCGGCTCGGGGTCGGCGGCATGGGCCGGGTGTTCCTCGCGCGTTCGGCCGGCGGGCGGACCGTCGCCGTGAAGGTGGTGCACGCCGAACTGGCCGCCCAGGAGGAGTTCCGGCGCCGCTTCGCCCGTGAGGTCGAGGCGCTCGAACGGGTCGGCGGCACCGGCACCGCGCCCGTCCTCGGCTCCGACACCACCGCCGCCTCCCCGTGGGTGGCCATCGGGTACGTGCCCGGGCCCTCGCTGCGGACCGTCGTCGGCGACGAGTACGGGCCGCTGCCGTCCGCGACCGTCCGCGCCCTGGGCTCCGGCCTCGGCCGGGCCCTCGACCACATCCACCGGGCCGGGCTCGTCCACCGCGACCTCAAGCCGTCCAACGTGCTGCTGACCGTCGACGGCCCCCGGATCATCGACTTCGGCATCGCCCGGGCCGTCGACACCGTCACCGACGGCGGCCTCACCAGCACCGGCGCCGTCGTCGGCTCCCCCGGCTTCATGTCGCCCGAGCAGGTGCGCGGCGAGAAGCTGGGCCCGTCCTCCGACGTCTTCTGCCTGGGCTCGGTCCTCGCCTACGCGGCGACCGGCCGCTCCCCCTTCGGCACCTCCGACAGCGGCGTCCACGCGCTGATGTTCCGGATCGCCCACGACGACCCGGACCTGACGGACGTGGCGCCCGAACTGACCGGGCTGATCCGGGCCTGCCTCGCCAAGGACCCGGCGCAGCGGCCGACGGCGGCCGAGATCGCCGAGACGCTGCCGGTCTCCGATCCCTGGCTGCCCGCCGACGTCCTCGCCCGCCTCGGCCGGCACGCGGCCCGGCTCCTGGAGGCGGAGAGCGCGGAGGGCGCCGAGGGCCCTCACGGGACGGAGCGCGCCCCGGAGCGTACGGCGGGCGGTGCGGCGGCCGGTGACCGGACGGGGCCGACGGGGGTGACCGGCCCGACGGGCCCGGCGTCCGGCCCGCCCGCTCCCGGCCCCGGCCCGGAGCCGCGTCCCCGCTCCCGCCGCCGGGTCCTGACCGCCGCGCTCACGACCGTCGCCGTCGCGGCCGCGGCGGGCGTCGGCTACGCCCTCTGGCCGCTGGGCGGCCCCGGCGACGCCCCCGGCGGCGACGGCAAGGGCACCGCCTCCGGCTCGTCCTCCTCCTCCGCCTCCTCCGGACCCGCCGGGGCCGTGCCCGCCGCCTTCCTGGGCGCCTGGGAGGGCGTCCTCCAGGGCACCGGGGAGCACCCGCGCGAGACCGTCCGGATCGAGCTCGGGCAGGGCGCGCCCGGCGCCAAGACCGCCGTCTACACCCACGTCGGCGACGGCCGGCTGTGCATGGGCCGCTCACGGCTCGTCTCCGCCGACGAGGACAAGGTCGTCCTCGGCGAGTCCGACGTGACCACCAGCGTGCCCGCCCGGCGGTGCATGGCGGCCGCCCACCAGACCCTCACCCTGCGCTCCCCCGAGGTCCTCGAATGGACGTCGGGCGCCGCGCGGACCACCTTCCACAAGGCCCGCACCGGCTCGGAGATCCTGCCCGCGAAGTACCTGGGCCGCTGGAAGATGGACCCCCTGGTCGAGGGCCCCGAGGCGGGCCGCTACACCGACGAGGTGACGATCGCCCAGGGCGCGGTCGGCTCGGCCGTCTTCCGCTCGCTGAGCGTCTACCCGCGCATGGACGAGCAGGGCAACACGCTGTCCGACGCGGTCAACTGCACCTGGACGGCGATCCTGGCGGGCACCACGCCCCCGTACGTCATCGGGCCCATGGCCCTGGAACCCGGCGCGGACGCGGAGTGCGTCCGCGACGACCTCGGCAGCTACCTGGTGCTGACGACGTACAAGGGCAAGGAGATCCTCCAGGTCTACCCGATGGTGGACACCGAGCCGGCCGAGTACCACCGGGAGGACTGACGTCCTCCCGGCCCGGCGGAAGCACGAAGGGCCCGCGCCCCTCACGGGACGCGGGCCCTTCGGCGTGCCGCCTACAGGAAGGAGTTGATCTCGATCGTCTCGGTGCGGCCGGGGCCGACGCCGATGGCGGAGATCGGGGCGCCGGACATCTCCTCCAGCGCCTTGACGTAGGCCTGCGCGTTCTTCGGGAGGTCGGCGAAGGTCTTGGCCTTCGTGATGTCCTCCGACCAGCCGGGCAGGGTCTCGTAGATCGGCTTCGCGTGGTGGAAGTCGGTCTGCGAGTACGGGAGCTCCTCGACGCGCTTGCCGTCGATCTCGTACGCGACGCAGACCGGGATCTCCTCCCAGCCGGTCAGCACGTCCAGCTTGGTGAGGAAGAAGTCGGTCAGGCCGTTGACGCGGGTGGCGTAGCGGGCGATGACCGCGTCGAACCAGCCGCAGCGGCGGTCACGGCCGGTGGTGACGCCACGCTCGCCGCCGATGCGGCGCAGGGCCTCGCCGTCCGCGTCGAAGAGCTCGGTCGGGAACGGGCCGGCGCCGACGCGGGTCGTGTACGCCTTGAGGATGCCGATGACCCGGTTGATCTTCGTCGGGCCCACGCCGGCGCCGGTGCAGGCGCCGCCGGCGGTCGGGTTCGAGGAGGTGACGAAGGGGTACGTGCCGTGGTCCACGTCCAGGAGGGTGCCCTGGCCGCCCTCGAAGAGGACGACCTTGCCCTCGTCGATGGCGTTGTTGAGGATCAGCGTGGTGTCGGCGACGTACGGGCGGAGCTGCTCCGCGTACTGGAGCATCTCCTCCACGATCCGGCCGGACTCGATGGCGCGGCGGTTGAAGACCTTGGCGAGGAGCTGGTTCTTCTGCTCCAGGGCGGCCTCGACCTTCTGCTCCAGGATCGACTCGTCGTAGAGGTCCTGGACCCGGATGCCGGTGCGGTTGATCTTGTCGGCGTAGGTGGGGCCGATGCCGCGACCCGTGGTGCCGATCTTGCGCTTGCCGAGGAACCGTTCCGTCACCTTGTCGAGGGTGACGTTGTACGGGGTGATCAGATGGGCGTTGCCGCTGATCAGGAGCTTCGACGTGTCGACGCCGCGGTCGTTCAGTCCGCTCAGCTCGGAGAGCAGGACCGCCGGGTCGACGACCACACCGTTTCCGATCACCGGGGTGCACCCCGGGGAGAGGATTCCGGAAGGGAGGAGGTGGAGCGCGTACTTCTGGTCGCCGACGACGACCGTGTGGCCGGCATTGTTGCCGCCCTGGTAACGCACCACGTAGTCCACGGATCCACCGAGCAGGTCGGTGGCCTTTCCCTTGCCCTCGTCACCCCACTGAGCACCGAGCAGCACAAGTGCGGGCACAGGCGTACACCCCTTCCGGGCGGGGCATGTCCAAGGTCAGGGGGCGTACGCCGCCTCACCGGTGTGCCCCGGAATAGACGAAGCCCCTGGCGCAATAGCGCAAGGGGCTCTTGCACAAAGATGCTACCCGAGGAAGGACCGAGGTGTCGGATCACGACCAGCTGCTGGTCATCGTCGACCCGGTCGCCCGCCGAAGTGACGGCGAGTCCGTGCGGATCGCGAAGGATGTCCTGTTCGCGGGCGCGGAGGCGAAGATCTGCCTGCCGGACTCCCCCGAGGAATTCTCCCGCGCCCTGTCCCGGCGCGGCTCCCGGCGCCCCGTCGTCCTCGGCGACGACCGGGCGCTGCTGCGCGCGGTGACGCTGCTCCACCGGGACCGGGCGCCGCTCTCGCTCGTCCCGATCGGCCCGCCGGACGCCCTGGAGGTCGCGTACGGCTTCGGCGTGCCGCACGGCGCGGTGGCGGCGGCCCGGACGGTCCTGGACGGGGCCGTACGGAGCCTGGACCTGCTGGTGGACGACAGCGACGGGGTGGTCCTGGGCGATCTGCGGGTCCCCGCCGTGCCCGTCCCCGCCGCCGGCACGGCCCCCTCTGTCTGGGGCACCTGCCGCTCCCTGGTCCGCACCCTGGTGCGGCCGGCGCCGCCGTTCCCCGGCGTCCTGGTCCACCGGCTGCGGGTGGAGGCGGACGGGGTGCTGCTCGCGGACGTGGACGCGCCGGTGACGGCGGTGACGGCCCGCCCGGCGGACACCGGCGACGGCACGGCGGAGGTGACCGTCCACCCGGCCGGCCCCGCCACCGCGCCGCGCCGCGCCGTCGCCGGCACCCTCACGGTCTCCGGCCCGGACTTCCGCTACCGCGCCGACGGCCGCGTCGCGGGCCCGGTCCGCCGCCGCACCTGGACGGTCCGGGCCGGGGGGTGGGGGCTGACGCTGCCCCGGGAGCCGACGCCACCGGTCTGACCCGCTCCACCGGTCCGGCCCGCCCCACGGGTCCGACCGCTCCACGGGTCCGACCGCCCCACCAGGCCCGCGCCGGAAGCCGGGGCCGCTCAGGGCCGAGGGCGGGGGCTCAGGACTGGGCCTCGCGGCTCGCCTTCCGCTCCTTCCAGCGGTCCATCATCGAGATCATCTCCTCCTGGAGGAAGGCGAAGAAGTCGGCGGTCTCGGCGGTGCGGGCGCCGGCCGCCGTGGCCGGGCCGAGGGTGTCGGCGCCGTCGCGCAGGACCTTCTCCCAGCGGATCAGGACCTGGTCGCGGCGGGTGAAGGTCTCGTACCAGATCTCGTTGTGGAGCACGTACCGCTCGCGGCGGGTGCCCGGTTCGCGCTCGCGGGCGACCATGCCGACCTGGGTGAGGTAGCGGATCGCGCCGGAGACGGCGGCGGGGCTGATCACGAGCTGTTCGGCGAGCTCCGCCGAGGTCAGCGAGGCGGTCTCGGAGGCGAGCAGCGCGGCGAAGACGCGGGCGGCCATGCGCTGCATCCCGGCCTCGGTCAGTTCGGCGGCGAAGCGCTCCACGAACCGGGACACCGCTTCCTCTTCACTCCTGGTCATGGCGTCATCGTCTCCCTCGCTCGCGCGCCTCCGCGCCTCCGTACCGACTTTATATGCTTCCTTAACTTCACAAGTTTGTGAAATGAGCGTACGTTCCGAAGCATGACGAACGCTCTCGCCGTCACCGGACTCCACAAGTCCTTCGGCCGCACCCACGCCCTCGACGGACTCGACCTCACCGTCGCCACCGGCGAGGTCCACGGCTTCCTCGGCCCCAACGGCGCCGGGAAGTCCACCACCATCCGCGTCCTCCTCGGGCTGCTGCGCGCCGACGCCGGCACCGTCCGGCTGCTCGACGGAGACCCCTGGGCCGACGCGGTCGCCCTCCACCGGCGGCTCGCGTACGTCCCCGGCGACGTCACCCTCTGGCGCAACCTCTCCGGCGGCGAGGTCATCGACCTGTACGGGCGGCTGCGCGGCACCGGCCTCGACCGGGCCCGCCGCGCCGAGCTCGTCGAACGCTTCGAGCTCGACCCCACCAAGAAGGGCCGCACCTACTCCAAGGGCAACCGGCAGAAGGTCGCCCTCGTCGCCGCCTTCGCCTCCGACGCCGAACTCCTCGTCCTCGACGAGCCCACCAGCGGCCTCGACCCGCTGATGGAGGAGGTCTTCCAGGACTGCGTCCGCGAGGCCCGCGACCGGGGCCGGACCGTCCTGCTCTCCAGCCACATCCTCAGCGAGGTCGAGACCCTCTGCGACCGGGTCAGCATCGTCCGCAAGGGCCGCACCGTGGAATCGGGTTCGCTCGCGCAGCTGCGCCACCTGACCCGCACCAGCGTCACCGCCGAACTCGCCGGGCCGCCCGAGGGGCTCGACCGGCTCACCGGCGTCCACGACCTGCGCGTCGAGGACCGCAAGGTCCGCCTCCAGGTCGACACCGACAAGCTCGACCCCGTCCTCGCCGCGCTCCTCGCCGCCGGCGTCCGCACCCTCACCAGCACCCCGCCCACCCTGGAGGAGCTCTTCCTCCGCCACTACGCGGACACCGAGGTGGCGTCATGACCGCCCTCGCCGGCACCGGCACCCTCACCCGGCTCGCGCTCCGCCGCGACCGGCTGACCCTCCCCCTCTGGGCCCTGGTCACCGGCGGCCTCGTCGCCTCCGGCCCCGGCTCCCTCGAAGGGCTCTACGGAACGGCCGACGCGCGCGCCGAGCTCGCCGCGTCCATGACCGCCAACAGCTCCCTGCGCTCCCTCTACGGGCCGGTCTTCTCCGACTCCCTCGGCGGGCTCGTCGCCTGGCGCTTCGGCACCTTCGCCGCCGTCCTCGCGGCCGTCGCGAGCCTGATCGTCGTCGTACGGCACACCCGCGAGGAGGAGGAGACGGGCCGCCAGGAACTGCTCTCCGCCGGGGCGGTGGGCCGCCGCGCGCCGCTCACCTCGGCGCTCCTCGCCGCGCTGACGCTCAACGCCGCGACCGCCCTCCTGATCGTCGCCGGACTCGCCGGCCAGGGCCTCGCCGGAGCGCTCGCCCTCGCCCTCGCCGTCGGCGGCACCGGCATGGTCTTCGCGACCGTCGCCGCGCTCGCCGCGCAGCTCACCGAGAGCGCCCGGCTCGCGAAGGGCATCGCGGGCGGCGTCCTCGGCCTCGCGTTCGTCCTGCGGGCGGCGGGCGACTCCACAGACGCCACCGGAGGCTCCCTCCTCACCTGGCTCTCCCCCGTCGGCTGGGCCGAGAACGTCCGCGCCTACGGCGACGAGCGGTGGTGGGTGCCGGCCCTGATCGCCGGAGCCGTGCTCGTCCAGACGGTCCTCGCGTACGGGCTCGCCGCGCGGCGCGACGTCGGCGCGTCCTTCCTCGCCACCCGGCCCGGACCCGCCGCCGGCCGGCTCGCCTCCGCCGGGGCGCTCGCCCTGCGGCTCCAGCGCGGCGCGCTGACCGGCTGGGGACTCGGCTTCCTCCTCGGCGGGCTCGTCTTCGGCGGCATGGCCGAAGGCGCGGCGGAACTCGTCGGCGACAACGAGAAGGCACGGGAGATCTTCGAGCGGATGGGCGGCCAGGCCGCCCTCACCGACGCCTTCCTCGCCACGATGGTCTCCCTCTTCGGGATGCTCGCCGCGCTGTACGCGGTCGGAGCGGTGCTCCGGGCCCACGGCGAGGAGACCTCCGGCCGCGCGGAGCCGCTGCTCGCGGGCTCCCTCGGACGGATCCGCTGGGCCGCGGGGCACCTCGCCTTCGCCTACGCCGGATCCGCGCTGATCCTCGCCCTGAGCGGCCTGGGCCTCGCCCTGTCGTACGGCCACGGCCTCGGCCCGATCCTGGGAGCCTCGCTCGCCCAGCTGCCGGCCGTCTGGACCCTCGCGGGGGTCGCCGTCCTCCTCTGGGGCGCGGTGCCCCGGGCGGCGGGGGCGGGGTGGGGCGTGGCGGGCCTGTGCCTGGCGCTCGGCTGGATCGGCCCCGCGCTGGACCTCCCGCGGGCGGTCCTCGACATCTCCCCGTACGCCCACCTCCCCAAGCTCCCGGGCGGCGACCCGTCCTGGCCCCCGCTGCTGCTCCTCGGCGCCCTCGCCGTGGCCCTCACGGCCGCCGGCCTGACGGCCCTGCGCCACCGCGACCTCCAGTCCTGACCGCTGCGGGGCCGTGGGGGTCAGAGTTCCACGGGGAGGGTGGTCAGGCCTCGGATGATGTAGCCGGGGGTGCGCGTGGGGGGCGCGGCGAGGCGGAGGGCGGGGGCCTGCCGGCGGAGCTCCTCGAAGACCGCGGTCAGTTCGAGGCGGGCCAGCGGCGCGCCGAGGCAGTAGTGGACGCCCGCGCCGAACGTGACGTGGGGGTTGTCCGCGCGGGTGAGGTCGAGGGTGTCCGCCGTGGGGCCGAAGCGCGCCGGGTCCCGGTTGGCGGAGCCGAGGAGGAGCGCGACCTCCGAGCCGCGGGGGATCGGCGTCCCGCCGACCTCGATGTCGTCGAGGACCCAGCGCTCGAACATCTGGAGCGGCGTGTCGTAGCGGAGGAGTTCGTCCACAGCTGTGGACGAGTTCCCGGGGGTGAGGGACGCCCAGGCATCGTGACGCAGCAGCGTCCACACGCCGCCCGCCGTCACGTTGACGGTCGCCTCGTGCCCCGCGTTCAGCAGCAGCACGCACGTGGAGACCATCTCCTGCTCGGTCAGCTCCTCCACCCCGATCAGCGCCGAGATCAGGTCGTCGCCGGGCTCGGTCCGCCGCCGGGCGATCAGCTCCCGCAGGTAGTCGGAGAACTCGATCGAGGCGCGGACGGCGGCCCGGGCCGTCTCCTCCGTGGGGTTCAGCTCGAACATCCCGCAGATCGCCGCCGACCAGGGCCGCAGCATGGCCCGCTCCTCGTCCGTCTCCGGGACGCCCAGCATCGCGGCGATGACGGCGACCGGCAGCGGTTCGGCGACCGTCGCCTGGAGGTCGCCGCCGCCGGCCGCGACCAGCTCGGCCACCAGGCCGGCCGCCAGCTCCCGTACGGTCGGCGCCAGCCGCTCCACCGTCCTCGGGGTGAACGCCTTCGAGACCAGCCGCCGGATCCGGGTGTGGTCGGCGCCCTCCAGGTCGAGCAGCCCGTGGTCGTTGAGGGTGTGGAAGGGCTCGTACCGGGGGTCCGGCGCCTCCCTCCCGAACTCCTCGTGGGTGAAGCGGTGGGTGTACGTACGGCCCAGGCGCCGGTCCCGCAGCAGCGCCGACACGTCCTCGTGGTGCGGGATCAGCCACTGCCCGGTCCGCCCGTACCAGTGGGCCCGGCCTCCCTCCCGCAGCTCCGCGTACGCGGGGTAGGGATCGGCGACGAACTCCGGGGACCAGGGGTCGAAGGCGGCGACGGCGTCCATGCCGTGGACGCTACCGCCCGACCTGCACCAGACGTGCCTCGTACGCGAAGACCGCCGCCTGTGTCCGGTCGCGCAGGCCCAGCTTGACCAGGATCCGGCTGACGTGGGTCTTGATGGTCGACTCGGCGACGACGAGGTGGCCGGCGATCTCCTGGTTGGACAGGCCCTGCGCGATGAGGACGAGGACCTCCGTCTCGCGCTCGGTGAGTTCGCCGATCTGGGCGACGGCGGGCGCCTTCGGCGCGGTGTCGGCGGCCCTCGCGAACTCGGTGATGAGCCGTTTCGTCACGGTCGGCGCGAGCAGCGCCTCCCCGGCGGCGACGACCCGGACGCCCTCCGCGAGCTGCCGGGCGGAGGCGTCCTTGAGGAGGAAGCCGGACGCGCCGGCGCGCAGCGCCTGGTACACGTACTCGTCGAGGTCGAAGGTGGTGAGGACCAGCACCTTCGCGTCCGCGTCGGCGGCGACGATCTCGCGGGTGGCGTCGATGCCGTTCAGTTCGGGCATCCGGATGTCCATGAGGACGACGTCGGGGCGGAGGGCGGCGACCTGCGCGACCGCCTCCCGGCCGTTGACGGCCTCGCCGACGACCTCGATGTCCGGCATCGCGCCGAGGAGCACCGAGAAGCCCTCGCGGACCATGATCTGGTCGTCGACGATCAGCACCCTGATCACTGGTCGGTCCCTTCTCGCTGGACGGGGACGAAGACGGCGACCTCGTAGCCGGAGTCGTCGGTCGGCCCGTCGGTCATCTCCCCGCCGAGCATCGTGACACGCTCCCGCATGCCGGTGATGCCGTGCCCCGCCCCGGGCGAGGGCTTCACCAGTCCCCGCGCGGGGCCGTTGACGACGCGCAGTCCGAGCCCGCCGAGCACGTACCCGAGCTCGACCTTCGCAGTGGCCCCGGGCGCGTGCCGCAGCACGTTGGACAGGGCCTCCTGGACGATCCGGTACGCGGACAGCTCCACGCCCTGCGGCAGCTCGCGCACCGCGCCGGTGACCGTCAGGGTGACGTCGAGCCCGGCCTCCCGGACGTTGCCGACGAGCCCGTCGAGGTCGGCGAGGGTCGGCTGCGGGGCGTCGGGGGCCTCGTAGTCCTCGGCACGGACGACGCCGAGGATGCGGCGCAGTTCGGTGAGGGCGGCGACGGCGTTCTCCCGGATGGTGAGGAAGGCCTGCTCCAGCTCCGGCGGCGGGTTCTCCACGCGGTAGGGCGCGGCCTCGGCCTGGATGGCGACCACCGACATGTGGTGCGCGACGACGTCGTGCAGTTCGCGCGCGATGGTGGTCCGCTCCTCCAGGAGGGTCCGCTTGGAGCGCTCGACGGCGGTGACGGTCTGCTGGGCGGTGACCTCGCGGGCCGCCTGGCGGCGGGTCTGCACGAGGGTGACGACGAGCAGGCCGAGGGCGGTGACGAAGAGCAGCGGGACCGTGTCGGAGCTGCGGCCGAGGCCCAGGAACATCTCGGCGAAGAGGGCGTATCCGGCGGTCACCACCCACATCCAGGCGGCGGCGCGGGGCCCGGTGCGGGCGGCGGCCACGACGACGACCACGACGTGCGCGGCGAAGGCGTTCGGGGTCCAGGGCCAGCCGCCGGCGAAGCCGGAGAGGATCCCGAGCAGGGGCGCGGCGGCGAGCGAGGCCCAGAAGGCGAAGACGGGCCGGATCAGGGTGAGGAGCACGATCGCCGGCGGGACGACCGTGTAGAGGAAGGCCACCGGTCCGGCGCCGCCGCGGGCGCTCTCGTATCCGAGGAGGAAGACGATCGCCGCGAAGAAGCCGACGACGGCGTGCGGCAGCAGGCCCAGGTGGGCCCGTATCCGGCGCGGCAGGAACCGGGTGGGGCCGCTCTCCGCGTCCATGCGCGGCAGCGGCCGGTAGTCGAGGGCGTCGTGGAAGAGTTCCTGCCGCAGCCCGCCGACCATGGACTGCGCCAGGCGGTACTCGGGGCTGCGGCTCGTCTCGGTGGGCTGTGTCTGGGTCACGCCGACCACGGTACGGAACGGCCGGGGAGGCCCGCGTCCCGCTGGATACGGATCCCGGGCCGTCCCCCTTGAGTACTACGCGCTCCTCCGCGTCCCGGTCAGGACGTCCTGGGCCAGACGTAGAGGGTGCCGCTGGCGGTGTCCTCTCCCCCGATGCCGCCGTCGCTGATGTGGTCGATCGTCGCCATGGCGACGGAGCCCTCCGTGGTCACGGCGCAGATGGCGGCGCCGACGACGAAGCCGGCCTGCTCGATCGTCCCGGTGTCGTTCAGGTTCAGCGGGGGCAGGCCGGTGTTCGACACCTTCCGGCAGTTCTCCGCGGTGTGCGGGTCGTCGGCCCGCAGGAGGCCCACCCGGGTGTTGGGGACGCCCCTCAGGAGGTAGTCGTCACTGCCCGTGCAGGTGTCCGGCCAGTACTGGAGCTCGGCCCCGCCGGGTTCCTCGATCCTTCCGCCGGACTCCCTCTCGACACGGCTCTGGCCCGTGTCGAGGTCGATCAGCTGCTGCTCGTGGTTGGTGCAGGGCGCGGGGGTGAGGCCCCACGAGGACTCGCGCGCCGGGCCGTGCCCCCGGGGGGAGGCCAGGTCCACCCGGGTCGTCGACGCGCTGGACCCGCTGGGGAGGGGGCTGTCGGGCGGGTCGAGGGGCGGCTCCACGCTCTCGTCGGCCGAGGCCGAGGCGGAGGTGGAGGTGGCCGGTTCCGCCCGGTCGCCGGAGGAGGAGTCCGAGGAGGGGGAGGAAGAGGAGGACGACGACGAGGTCGAGGAGGCCGCCGGGGGCGTGTCGCCCCGGTCCATGCCCACGATCACGCTGGCCGCGATGCCCAGCAGGGGCAGGGCGATCCCCGCCACCCACCACGCCCACCGGGGCTGGTCCGACCGGGGCGGGTGCGGCGGCGGCTGCGGAAACGAGGCGGGAGGCGGGTAGGAGGGCGGGTGCTGCGGCGGCGGAGGCGGCGGCGGCACCGCACCTGTCTGGTCGTCCGTCCCCATGGCCTCTTGTCCCCCTGTAGTCACGGCAGTTGGAGCAGTCAGAGAATATCCGCAGCCGTCGGCGACGGTTAAGGGAAAAAAACCGGCGGGTAAGGGAAAAGGAACCCGGCGAGCCCGCCGGGTTCCTTCAGAACGCGAGCTGCGCCAGCTCCTCCGCGACCACGGCGCACGCGTCGGCCGCCGGGTCGATGAGCGGGAAGTGGCCGACGCCCTCCAGGAGCGTCAGGCCGACGGTCTCGCCCGCCTTCGCCGCCGCCTCCACGTAGGCGTCGGCGACCTCGGCGGGGACGGTGAGGTCCTCGCGGCCCTGGACGAGGGCGGTGGCGATGCCGGTGGGCAGCAGTCGCGCCGGGTCGGTGGCCGCGGCCCGCTCGTCGTACGCCTTCTCGCCGCCGAGCAGCTGGGTCACGGCACCGCCGCACACGTCGAGCTCGCGGGCCCGGTCGAAGTGGCCGATCGGGGCGAGGGCGACGACGCCGCGGAGCGCGGGCGGGGCGGGCAGCCGCCAGGGGGAGCCGGCGGGCAGGACGTGCCGGGCGGCGGCCCACAGGGCGAGCTGGCCGCCGGCCGAGTGCCCGGTGAGGACCGTGCGGTGCGGGTCGGCCTGCGGCAGATGGGCGGCGGCGAGCTCCGGTACGGCGTCGAGGGCGGCGGCCACGTCGTCGAAGGTCTCCGGCCAGCGGCCCGCGACCGGGGCCGTACCGTCCTGGTGGGGCAGTCCGGGGCCGCGCCGGTACTCGACGCTCGCGACGGCGAAGCCGCGGCGGGCGAGGAAGTCGGCGAAGGGGCTGATGTGGTGCCGGTCGTAGGGGGCCCGCCAGGCGCCGCCGTGCAGCACGACGACGAGCGGGGCGCGCCCGCCGCCGGCCTTGGGTGCGTAGAGGTCGACGATCTGGTCGGGGTGCTCGCCGTACGCGGCGGTGGCGTCGGGAGGGACGGCCGGGTGCGAGAAGGCCGATGCCTCTTCGGCGGCGTCGCGCGCGGCGGGGTCCGGCATGGGGGGTTCCAACCTCTCGGTGACGGGGCCGAATCGGCCTGACCTGCGGGGACCGTATCAGGGTCACGGGCCCCGCAGATCAGCTGAAGATCCGACCTGACGACCGGTCATCGGCCGTCCACCACGGGTGAGTCGGCTACGTCCCGGCGATCGTCCCGGTGGGCGTCCCGGCCAGTACGTCGGCGAGGACGCGGGCCGCGCGCTCGGCGTCCACGAAGCCGACGTACAGCGGGGTGAAGCCGAACCGGAGGATGTCCGGACGGCGCAGGTCGCCCACCACACCGCGCTTGATCAGCTCGGGCATGACGGTGGGCGCGTCCGCACAGGCCAGCGCCACCTGGCTGCCGCGCTCGGCGTGTGCCGCGGGGGTGATCGGGGTGACCCGGCCCTCGGGGACGTACGCCCGCACGCACTCCAGGAAGAAGTCCGTGAGGGCGAGGGACTTGGCGCGGACGGACTCGATCGCGACCCCGTCCCACACGTCGAGCGCCGCCTCCAGGGCCAGCATGGACAGGATGTCCGGGGTGCCGACGCGGCCTCGGACGGCGCCGTCGGCGGCACGGTATCCGGGGGTCATGCCGAAGGGGTCGGCGTGCGAGGTCCAGCCCGGCAGCGGCGAGTCGAAGCGGTCCTGGTGGCGCTCCGCGACGTACAGGTACGCGGGCGAACCGGGGCCGCCGTTCAGGTACTTGTAGGTGCAGCCGATGGCCAGGTCCACCCCGTGCGCGTCGAGTCCGACGGGCAGGGCGCCCGCGCTGTGGCACAGGTCCCAGACGGCCAGCGCGCCCGCCGCGTGGAGGGCGGCGGTGGTGCCGGGCAGGTCGTGGAGCCGGCCGGTGCGGTAGTCGACGTGGTTGACGAGCGCGAGCGCCGTCCGCTCGCCGGCCGCGGCGGGGATGTCGGCCGGGTCGAGGGGCACGATCCGGTGATCGGTCATCCGGGCGGCGGACTCGGCGATGTACCCGTCCGTGGGAAAGGTCGACGCGTCCACCAGGATCTCGTCGCGTCCCTCTCCCGCGAGACGGGCCGCCGCGACGACCGCCTTGAAGACGTTCACGCTGGTCGAGTCGCCGGCGACGATCTGTCCGGCGGCGGCGCCGACGAGCGGGGCGATCCGGTCGCCGATCCGCTCCGGGGCGGTCCACCAGCCCGACTCGTCCCAGGAACGGATCCGCAGCTCGCCCCACTCGCGGCCGATGACGTCGGCCATCCGGGCGGGGACGTGTGCGGGCAGGGCGCCCAGCGAGTTGCCGTCGAGGTAGACGGTCTCGTCGTCGAGGGCGAACTTCGCACGGTGGGCGGCCAGCGGGTCCGCGGCGTCGAGCGCCCGTGCGCGCTCGTGGAGGTCAGACATGGCTGCGGGCCGTCCAGAGCTCGGGGAACACGTTCTTCTGGGCGCGCTTCTCCAGCCAGGCCACGCCGGCCGAGCCGCCGGTGCCGGTCTTGGAGCCCATCGCGCGGCGGGTCGCCACCAGGTGGTCGTTGCGCCAGCGCCACACCAGCTCGGCGACGTCGCTGAGCGCCTCGCCGAGCCGGACCAGCTCGGCGTTGCCGTCGGCCTCGGGCTCCGCGTAGAGCGCCGCCCACACGGCCTCGACCTGCGCCGAGGGCTCGTACCGCTGCGCCAGGTCGCGGGCGAGGACGGACGGCGGCACGGGCAGGCCCCGGCGGGCGAGGAAGCCGAGCACCTCGTCGTACAGGCTCGGCTCGTGCAGGGCCTTCTCCAGCTCGGCGTGGACGCGGGGCGCGCCCCGGTGCGGGACGAGCATGGACGCCGACTTCTCGCCGAGCAGGAACTCCATGCGGCGGTACATCGCCGACTGGAAGCCGGAGCCCTCGCCGAGCGCGCCGCGGTAGGCGTTGAACTGGGCGGGGGTGAGCTGGGAGAGCGGTCGCCAGGAGTGGTTGAGCGCCTCCAGCTCGCGCACCGAGCGCTTGAGGGCGTCGATCGCGACGGGCAGGCGGTCCTCGCGCAGGGCGCGGCTCGCGGTCTCCCACTCGTGGACGATCACCGTGAACCACAGCTCCATGACCTGGGTGGTGACCAGGAAGACCATCTCGCCGGGGTCGTCCGAGCGGAGGTGCTGGAGGTGGGTGAGGACGTCCGCCTGGACGTAGTCCTCGTAGGGCGTCGTACCTGCGAAGTCGAGGTTCGGGTCGTCGACGACCGAGCCGGCTCCGGAGGCATCGGGAGAACCTGGGGTGGGTGACATTTCTGTCTCCTCGATACGGGCTACCGGGTAGCGGTCCGCTCCACCGCGCACGCTCGACGGCGCGCCACGGGAGCTCCGGTCCCCTCGGGAGGCGTGCTCCTTCGCACGCGTCCCAAGCGCATCATGACACGATCGGACCGGTGATGTAGATCCCGTCTTCGCTATACGGAAAAGCGTTCGATCGACATCCGTTCAGACCCTTGATCTGCTGCATCATCGCGGGGGCGGGCTTCCCCGGCCCTCCGCACCCCATGTGCTGCCGGATCCCGATCTCGTGCCCGACCTCGTGGTTGATGATCAGATGCCGGTACTCCTCCGGCGGCCCGGCGAAGGTCGGCGAGCCCAGCATCCACCGCTTGAGGTTCACCACGACGCCGTCGGCGGTCTCGCAGTTCAGCTCGCCGTGCGTGTTGAAGCCCTGCCGGGCGCAGAGCGCGTCGGCGGTGTCGGGGGTGGCGATCCGGATCACGAAGTCGGCGTCCGACGCCACCAGCTGGAAGCGGCCCCGGCCGTGCGCGGCCCAGCCGCGCGGATGGGCGAGGATCGCCTCGATCTCCTCGGCGGTGCCCCGCGCCGACAGGTCCACGCCCTCCTCGATCTGCACCCGGTACCGGCGCAGCGTGCCGCTCGTGCCGGAGACCTTGCCGGAGGCGGTGGCGGTCGTGAAGGTGCCGGGCCCGGACTGCGGCACGGTCGGGGGCTTCCTGGTGGTGGCGGTCGGCTTCGGCTTCGGCTTGGGCTTGGGCTTCGGCTTCTTGCTCGGGGTGGGCTTCGGCGTCGGCGCGGCCGTCGTGGGCGCGGGGACCGGGGGTGCCTCGGACCTGGGGGCCCGGGCGGTCGGGGCGGCGGCGTCCCGCTCGCCCTGGAAGTGCGCGAGCGCCACGCCCGCGCCGAGCGAGACGCCCATCAGGACCAGGGTCGACAGGACGAGCCGTCCGCGACGCGTGACTCGCGTCCTCGCGCCGCGGCGGCTCCGCCCGCTATGTCGGTTCTGTCGGCGCCGGTCAGGCGCCCCCCGCTTGCCCACGACAGTTCCCCCCTGTTTCAGGCCGGTCCGGGGATCGTACCGGCCGGGGGTGGGCCTCCCGTCAGCCCAGGGTCTCGGCGGCCGTCTCCGAGGAGTCCCGCAGGAAGGTCGTGCACCGCTCGTACTCGGCCTGCTCGCCGATCTCCCCGGCGGCCCGCGCCAGCGCGTGCAGGGCCCTCAGGAAGCCGCGGTTCGGCTCGTGCTCCCACGGCACCGGGCCGTGCCCCTTCCACCCGTTGCGGCGCAGCGCGTCCAGGGCGCGGTGGTAGCCGGTACGGGCGTAGGCGTACGACTCCACCACCCGGCCCGCCTCGAACGCGTCGTCCGCGAGCTGCGCCCACGCCAGGGAGGACGTCGGGTACTTCGCGGCGACCTCGGCGGGGGCGGTGCCCTGCGCGAGGGCCTCACGGGGGCCGGGGTCGTCGGGCAACAGCGTGGGCGCGGGCCCACCCAACAGATTCTCGTGCGTAACCATCCCCCCAGTCTGCCCCAGCCCCGCCGTTCCGCCGCGGGCGCCGTCCCTGTCGTCGCGGGCCCCGTCCGTCGCGGGCGGGACCCGGGGGGGGTCTCACCGGGTTCCCGGGTCCAGGGGCGGGGCGGAGACGGCGCAGTGGGTCCTGCAGGTCGGGTGGCAGGCGGCCGGGCGGGGGGCGCGCAGGGTGGTCCACGACAGCGCGGCGCCCAGCAGGAGGACACCCGCGCACATCGGCATCGCGCGGTCGAACGTCGCGTCGAACTCCGTCGGCGACAGGTACGCCGACGGCCCCATCCCCGTCAGCAACGGCAGCGCCGCCACCGCGACGAGCCCCGCCGCCCGCGCCGCCGCGTTGTTGATGCCGCTGGCGAGCCCCGCGCGGGAGACGTCGACGGAGGCGAGGACCGTCGCGGTCAGCGGCGCGACCAGCACGGTCATGCCGAGCCCCAGCACGACGAGGGCCGGCAGCACGTCCCGTACGTACGAGGCGTCCGCGCCGACCCGCAGCATCAGCAGCATCCCCGCCGCGCACAGCAGCGGCCCGACGGTCAGCGGGATCCGCGGCCCGATCCGCTCCCCCACCTCGCCGGACTTCGCGGAGAGCAGCAGCATCAGCACGGTGGTCGGCAGCAGCGCCGTCCCGGCGGCGAGCGCGGAGTAGCCGGAGACGACCTGGAGCTGGAGCGCGGCGAGGAAGAAGAAGCCGCCGAAGGCCGCGTACACGCACAGCGTCACCAGGTTCACCGCCGTGAAGAGACGGGAGCGGAAGATCGACGGCGGCACCATCGCCCGCTCGCCGCGCCGCCGCTCCAGCAGCACGAACCCGGCCCCGGCCAGCACGCCCGCCGCCCCCGCCCACCACACCGCGTCGATCAGCGCGTACGTGACGAGGCCGAGCGCCGCCGCTCCGAGCACCGCTCCGAGCACGTCGAAGCGGCGGCCCCGGGCGGCCTCGTCGCGGGACTCGGGGACGTGCCGCAGCGCGACGGGCACGCAGAGGGCGGCGAGCGGCACGTTCAGGAGGAAGACCCACCGCCAGCCGGGCCCGTCGACGAGCCAGCCGCCGACGAACGGCCCGACCGCCGCGCCGACCCCGCCGAACCCGGACCACAGCCCGACCGCGCGGGCCCGGTCGTCCGGGTGGAAGCTCGCCTGGATCAGCGCGAGCGACCCCGGGGTGAGGAGCGCTCCGCCGACGCCCTGGAGGGCCCGGGCCGCGATGAGCACGCCGGCGTTCGGGGCGAGTCCGCACAGCAGGGAGGCGAGCGCGAACCACACGACGCCGACGACGAAGACCCGGCGCCGGCCGTACCGGTCGCCGAGCGAGCCGCCGAGGAGGATGAGACCGGCGAGCGTCAGCATGTAGGCGTTGACGGTCCACTGGAGTACGGCGAGGTCGGCGCCGAGGTCCTCGCCGATGTGGGGCAGGGCGACGTTGACGACGGTCGAGTCGAGCAGGGCCATCGCGGAGCCGAGCACGGTCGTCAGGACGATCCACCGCCCTCGGGTGGAGGCCATCCGCACCTCGGGCCCGGCCGCACTCATGCCTGCATGGTCCCGCGTTCCGGCGACGCGTGCCTCCTCAGACCCCGCCGGTCCGCAGCCGCGTCGCCTCAGGCCCCGTCGGTCCGCAGTCGTGTCGCCTCAGACTCCACCGGCCCACAGCCCCGCCGCCTCAGGCCCCGTCGGTCCGCAGCCGTGTCGCCGCGCTGACCAGGGCGTCCATGCCCCGCTCGGCCTTGGCGCGGGCGCAGCCGAGGTTGAGGCGGACGAAGCCGGGGGTGCCGTACGTGCCGCCGGGCATGATCGCGACCTTCTCCACGCGGACCAGTTCCTCCTGGAGGCGCGTCTCGTCGACGCCCAGCGGCCGGAGGTCGATCCAGGCGAGGTAGCCGGCCTGCGGCGGACTCCATTCCACCCCGGGCAGGCCGGTGGCGAGCCGCTCCGCGAGCGTGGCCATCGTCCCGGCGACGTACTCCCGCAGCGCGTCGAGCCAGGGTGCCCCGTGCCGGTAGGCCGCGATGTGCGCGGTGAGCGAGAGGACGGCCGGGGAGGCGAGGCCCTCGCCGGTCTCCATCCGCCGGACGAACGCCGCCCGCTCCTCCGGGTCGCCGACGAAGCCGTAGGAGCCGGAGAGCGCCGGGAAGTTGAAGGCCTTCGTGCCGGAGGTGACGAGCGCCCAGCGCCGGTCGCCGCCGGCCTCCGCGATCCGGGTCCAGGGGATGTGCCGGTACCCGTCGGTGGTGAGGTCGGCGTGGATCTCGTCGCTGACGACGGGCACGCCGTGGCGGCGGGCGAGCCGCGCGAACTCCGTGAGCTCCGCCTCCGTCCACACCCGCCCGGTCGGGTTGTGCGGCGAGCAGAGCAGCAGCATCGTGCTGTCCGGGCGGGCCAGCTCCCGCTCCAGCGCCTCCATGTCCCCGAGCGGGACTCCGCGCAGTTCGCGGCCGAGGCCGGTGACCGCCTTGCGGAAGCCGTCGTACGTGGGGGTGTGGGTGACCACGCCGTCGCCGGGGCGGGTCCACATCCGCAGCAGCTGGGAGACCTGGTTGAGCACGGAGGGCGCGTACACCAGCGCCTCCGTGTCGACGGCGGTGTCGTACCGGGTCGCGTACCAGTGGCGTATCGCCTCCCGGAAGCCGTCGTCGCCGCCGAGCCGCCAGTCGGTGTAGCCGAAGACGCCGTGGTCGATCCGGGCGCGGAGCGCGTCGAGGACCTCGGGCGGGGAGGCGAAGTCCATGTCGGAGATGGTGAAGGGGAGGAGGTCGGAGACGCCGAAGCGGTCCGCGATGCCGTCCCACTGGACCGACCAGGTGCCCCGCCGGTCCCGTATCCCGTCGAAGTCGTAGTCGCCGTCGTGGTCGTGGTCGTGGTCGAAGTCGTTCATCAGCCCTCCATCGCCTCCTCGCCTGCTTACCGGTACGCGAAGGGCCCGGCACCCTCACGCGAGGGTGCCGGGCCCTTCGGACACGGCTTACTTCAGCTTGCTGCCGGCCGAGCGCAGCGCCTCGCACGCCTCGGTGACGCGCTTGGCCATGCCCGCCTCGGCGAGCTTGCCCCAGGTGCGCGGGTCGTAGGTGGACTTGGTGCCGACCTCGCCGTCGACCTTCAGGACACCGTCGTAGTTGCGGAACACGTGGTCCACGACCGGGCGGGTGAAGGCGTACTGGGTGTCGGTGTCGAGGTTCATCTTCACCACGCCGTTCTCAAGGGCGGTGGCGATCTCCTCGGCGGTCGAGCCGGAGCCGCCGTGGAAGACGAAGTCGAACGGGGACGCCTGGCCGAACTTCTCGGAGACACCGTCCTGGAGGTCCTTGAGGAGCTCCGGGCGCAGGACGACGTTGCCCGGCTTGTAGACGCCGTGCACGTTGCCGAAGGAGGCGGCGAGCAGGTAGCGGCCCTTCTCGCCCAGGCCCAGGGCCTCGGCGGTGCGGATCGCGTCGTCGACCGTGGTGTAGAGCTCGTCGTTGATCTCGTGGCTGACGCCGTCCTCCTCGCCGCCGGTCGGGGTGATCTCGACCTCAAGGATGATCTTGGCGGCGTGGGCCTTCGCGAGCAGCTCCTGCGCGATGGACAGGTTGTCCGCGAGGGTCTCGGCGGAGCCGTCCCACATGTGGGACTGGAAGAGCGGGTTCTCACCGCGGGCGACGCGCTCGGCGGAGACGTCGAGCAGCGGACGGACGTAGCCGTCCAGCTTGTCCTTCGGGCAGTGGTCCGTGTGCAGCGCGACCGTGATGTCGTACTTCGCGGCGACGATGTGGGCGAACTCGGCCAGGGCGACGGCGCCCGTGACCATGTCCTTGCTGTACTGGCCGCCCAGGAACTCGGCGCCACCGGTCGAGATCTGGATGATGCCGTCGCTCTGGGCCTCGGCGAACCCGCGCAGCGCCGCGTGGAGGGTCTGGGAGGAGGTCACGTTGATGGCCGGGTAGGCGAACTTGCCAGCCTTCGCCCGGTCGAGCATCTCGGCGTAGACCTCGGGGGTTGCGATGGGCATTCGTCCGCTCCTTGTGATGTGCGGGTGTGGGCGTTGCTGTATCCCTGACCTAGGGCGACGTCATCGTCGGTGCCATCTTTCCAGACTCTCGTACGGGCTCCCACGGGCACCGCATGCCGAAAGGCGGGGTGTTTCACGTGAAACACCCCGCCTTTCGATAAAAGCGCAGGTCAGGAACGCATTTACCGGGGTCCGGGACCTAAGTCACGACTTCGCGGCGGTTACGCCGGTCCCCACGGCGACGCCCGGCCCCGAGCCGGGTGCCGTTCCCCAGCCGGTGCCGTCCCGTCCGGCCGCCGGCTCAGGCGAGGTCGAGGTCCGCGAGCTGGTAGCCCGTGAGGTACGGAAGGCCCGCGCCGGCGATCGCGTCGGCGGCGCCCCGGTCCACGATCGTGGCGACGGCGACGACCTCGCCGCCGGCCTCGCGGACCGCCTCGACGGCGGTCAGCGGGGAGCCACCGGTGGTCGAGGTGTCCTCGACCACCAGGCAGCGGCGGCCCTTCACGTCCGCGCCCTCGATCCGGCGCTGCATGCCGTGCGCCTTCTGCGCCTTGCGCACCACGAAGGCGTCGAGGCGCTGCCCGCGCGCGGCGGAGGCGTGCAGCATCGAGGTGGCGACCGGGTCGGCGCCCAGGGTGAGGCCGCCGACGCAGTCGAAGTCCAGGTCCGCGGTCAGGTCGAGCATGACCCGACCCACGAGCGGCGCGGCCTCGCCGTCCAGCGTGATCCGGCGAAGGTCGATGTAGTAGTCGGCTTCCAGACCCGAGGAGAGGGTCACCTTGCCGTGCACCACGGCCTTGTCCTTGATCTGCTGGAGCAGTTCAGCGCGTACGTCAGTCATGCCCCGAGCTTAAGGGCGCCGGGCTCAGGGTCGCTGCCAGGCCCAGACGCTCTCGACCTCCAGGGGGTCGATGGGGGTGACCAGGCGCGGGTGGGTGTTGAGGCCGTTCGGCGGACCGGACTGCGGCTCGACGCAGACCGCGTCCTCGGGCTCGTCGTAGATCACGACCCACTCGGCGCGGCTGGTCACCCTGAGCTCCAGCTCGCCGGGCCAGACGAGGGTGACGTCGACGCCGTCGGGCATGCCGAAGCAGTCGTCCCAGGGGCCGGGGAGCGGGGCGATGCGGTGGCCGGTGGGCAGGTGGTTCGCACCGCGCTCCTCCTGCCAGCCGGGCGTGAAGTCGATCCGCACGTCCTCGCCGCCCTGTCCGAGGTTGCGCAGGAACCAGGGGTGCCAGCCGGCCTGGGCCGGGAAGGAGTCGTCGTACGCCTCCACCCCGAACCGCAGCGTCAGTCGGTCCTCGGCCAGTTCGAAGACCTGGGTGACGCGGCCCTTGTACGGCCACGGGTCGTCGAGTTCGCAGGTGAGGACGGCCTCGGCGGCGGAGGTGCGGGCCACCGTCCAGGCCCGGTCGCGGACGGTGCCGTGGATGGCGTGCGGGGCCGCGTTGACGGGAAGCTGGTGGGTGGTGGCCCCGTCGCGGAACAGGCCGTTCTCGGTCCGGCCGCACCAGGGCACCATCGGGAAGCTGCCGTAGCGCTCGCCCTGCTTCAGGACCTCGGTGCCGGCGATGCGCAGGCTCTCGATCCGGCCGCCGTGCTCGGCGTTGATGGTCAGCTCGGCGTCGCCCGCCGTCAGTCGCGTCAGGTTGCTCACGCCCCGACCCTAAGTCCTCCGGCCCGGTTGATTGGACCGTTTCAACGGGGACTTTCGGCGGCACCGTCCGGGCACCGTCTCCGTCTCGTCCTCGCCCCGTCCTCACCCCGTCCGGGTCAGCGGCGGCGGCGCAGCGCCCGGGTGACGATCACCGCGGAGGCGAGGGCGAGCGCGGCGGCGGGAGCGACCCAGCGGAGGGTGGCGCCCGCACCGCTCGGCTCGGGGGCGGGGACGGGGGCGTACCGGCCGCGCGGCGGCGCGTGGTCGACCTCCTCGGCGCTCCGGCCGATCATCGTCCGGCGCGCGTGGGCGGCCTCGGCGGCGGGCCTCGCCGCGGGGAACTCCGGGGGCGCGACCGCCTCGGGGAGGACGTCCTCCCCGAGACCGAGCTCGACGGCGTCGGGGACGCCGTCGAAGGCGCCGGTGCCGAAGGAGGTCAGGCCGTCGGGGCCGGCCTCGGCGGCGGCTTCGGCCGCGAGGGCCGCGGCGGCCTCCACGAAGGCGCCCAGGAGGCGGTCGCGGGCGGCGGCGCGGGCCTCCTCGGGCTCCTCGGCGAGCCGGCCGGTGGCGGTGAGGGCGCCGGTGAAGCTGAGTCCGGTGCCTTCGGCCGCCGGAGTGAGGACGACGGTCAGGGAGACCTCGGCGACGCCCTTGCCGCGGGCCTCGGCGCCCTCGCCCTCGTAGGTGATGGCGCCGTCCCGTTCGACGATCCGCAACCCGCCCCGGTAGGTGATGGTGTGCCCGCCGACCCGGAGCCGGAACCTCCCGACGAGGTCGTGGCCCGCTCCGGAGCCCGCCTCGCCGTCGGCCCCGGCCCCCGGCTCCGGCCCCGATCCCGTCCCCGACTCCGCCTCGGCGCCCGTCCCGGCGCCCGTCCCGGGGGCGTCCGAGGAGGCGTCCCGCTGGAGGCCCGGCACGCAGCGCGCCACCCGCGCCGGGTCGGTGAGGGCGGCCCGCAGGGCCTCGGCCGGGACCGGGACGAACACCTCATGCTCCATGGGAACCGAGCCTACTCAGCGGGGCGCTCGTCGTCGCCCGTTCCGCGACGGACCCGCGCACCGATCCCCCGCCCCGCTCCCGTGCCCGTGTCGGTGCCCGTGTCAGTGCCCGTACCGGGGGTGCACCAGCGTCGACGGCGGCAGGCCGGTGAGCCGGGTGCGCTCGGCGCGGCGGGCGGCGGCGGCCAGATCGCCCGGGGCGAGGGAGCGCGGCGGGGGCGCGTCCGCCGCGAGCCCGAGGGCGGACGGCCGGGCGCCGCGGACGGCGAGCAGGAAGCCCCAGTCGTCGGGTTCGTGGCGGCCGGCGCCGGCGCCGGCCCGTCCGGTGCGGTCGGGTCCGGCGGCGAAGCCGGGGGCGCGGCCCTCGGTGCTGTACGGCCGGGTGGCGTAGCCGGCGGCGCGCAGGGTGGCGTCGACGGTCCAGTAGGTGCGGGGCCGGTCGGTGGCGGTCCCGGCGTGCACGACGAGCCGGCCGCCGTCGGCGAGGACGCCCGAGGCGAGGCCGTAGAACTCCTGGGAGTACAGCTTGGTGCTGGGGGTGATCCCGGGGTCGGGCAGGTCGGAGATCACCACGTCGTACCGTTCCTGCACACGCCCGGCGGAGCCCCTGAGCCAGTGGAAGGCGTCGGCGTGGACGACCCCCACGCGGGGGTCGCGGAAGGCCTGGTCGTTGAGCGCGGCGAGGGCGGGGTCGGTGCGGGCGAGCCGGACGACGCCGGGGTCGAGTTCGACGACGGTGACGGAGCGGACGCCGGGGTAGCGGAGGACCTCGCGGGCGGCGAGGCCGTCGCCGCCGCCGACGATGAGCACGCGCGCGTGCGGCCCGTTCATCGCGGGGTGGACGAGCGCCTCGTGGTAGCGGTACTCGTCCTCGCCGGCGACCCGCAGCCGGCCGTCGAGGTAGAGGTCGGGCGGGCCCTCGCGGCCGCCGGTGACCACCACCTCCTGGAGTTCGGTGTGGACGGCGACCCGTACCCGCTCCCCGTACACGGCCCGGCGGGCGGCCTCCTCGAAGTCGCCGACGAGGACGGTCGCGGTGGCGAGCAGGCCGAGGACGGCGAGGTTGACGCCGATGACGAGCGCGCGGGTGCGGGCCGTGAGGTCGCGGCGGAAGAACCAGAGGACGAGCGCGGCGCCGGCGACCGCGTTGACCGCGCCGGTGACGAGCGCGCCGGTGAGCTGGCCCAGCCAGGGCAGCAGCAGGAAGGGGAAGGCGAGGCCGCCGACGAGCGCGCCCACGTAGTCGGCGGCGAAGAGGTCGGCGACCGTGCCGGCCGCGTCGTCGGGGTCGCCGGCCCGCCCCGGCCGGCCGGAACGGCCCGCCCGGCCGGTGGCGACGGACCGTTCCGGCGCCCGCTGTATGAGCGACATCAGCAGGGGGATCTCGGCGCCGATGAGGACCCCGATGGCGAGCGAGAAGGCCACCAGGACCCAGCGCGACTCGCCGATCCAGGCGAAGCACGCGTACAGCACCAGGGCCGAGGTGCCGCCGACCAGCGCGAGGGCGCCCTCGATCAGGCCGAAGCCGACGGCGGCACGGCAGCGCAGCCGCTTCGCGAGCAGCGAGCCCAGGCCCATCGCGAAGACCATCACGGAGAGCACGACGGACGCCTGGGTGACCGAGTCGCCGATCAAGTACGAGGCGAGGGCGACGAGTTCGAGTTCGTAGACGAGACCGCAGGCGGCACAGACGAAGACGACGGCGAGGACCGGCCACCGCACCGTGTCGCGCGGCCGCGGCGGCGGTCGGCGTCGCACCCTCGTGGGTGGCAGGGTCACGGTCGGCTCGATCATGCCCGTAACGCTACGTCACGACCCACTCGCCCCTTGTCACCCACACGAGTGCACCTGGGGCACCGGGGAGGCGCATCAGAGCGCGGCGGGCATACGGGCGCCGATCCTGGTGCGGGTGACCACGAGCTGGCCCTCCTGCGGGTAGGCGTGCCAGGTCCGCCAGCGCACCTGGCCCTCGTGACGCTGCGCCAGCATCGCCGTGAAGGCGTGCGGCGAACCGGGGAACGTGCCGGCCAGGCCGTGGGGATGGTCCGCGACCAGGGCGAGCAGCTCCTGCGCCCGGCCCGCGAAGGAGCCCTGCGTGAGCGTCTCGACGCGGGCCGCGAATTCGTACTCCCATTCGCCGATGCGCTTGGAGACGCCGAGCGGCAGCGGGGTGCTGCTGCCCGGCATGCAGGCGACGGTCTCGGAGCAGTGGCGGCCCTCCTCCTCCAGCAGGACCTGGTGGGAGGCGCCGAGCAGTCTCAACTGGAGTTTGGCGCCTGAGAGTTCGAGATCGAGCACGGCGAGCGCGGGCAGCGGCTCGCGGCCCAGCGCCCAGGCCAGGTCGGCCGCGCGCGTGTCGGTGTATGAGGTCTTCAGGGTGGTGAGCATGGGTCGGCTCCGCAAACACGGTTTGGCGGGTGGGCCGGGGGCGCCCCGGAGAGGGTTTCAACGGCAGTGGGGGAATCGCCGACTCGGGTCCACACACGGTCCGAGGGCTGTCTCTGACACGAGCGAGAGAACCACGGACGCCGGACGACTCGCAGCGTTTTTACCCAACTTGCCGTGGTTTCCATCCCCTTCGGGGACCCCACAGTTCGTTTGTTCAAACGGAATCGGTCGCCGGGCGAACGGCGGAGCCGTCCGGGACGCCCGTCCCGCCCCGCCCCGGGGCCGTCGTCCCACCGGCCCCGTCAGTCACCCCCGCCACCACAGCCTCCCCCGCAGCTGGAACCGCACGAGCTCGCGCCGCCGCAGCCGCTCCCGCCGTCGGACCAGCCGCCGCGCCGCTTCCTCTTCCCGCCGCCCTTGGCACCCGACACGATCAGGCCGGCCACCACCACGATCACGAACATCGTGACCAGGATCTCCATCGTCGTCCCCCCCCGTACGGCGGCACCCTGCCGCCTCTGCCCCGGGGATTCCCGCCCCGCGCCACCCGCAAAGCGCACTTGAGCAAGTCCAGAGCTTCGGCCCAGGATGGCCGCCATGACACGACCGCTGCTCAACCGCCGGCTCGCCGAGTTCGGGACGACGATCTTCGCCGAGATGTCCGCGCTCGCCGCCAGAACCGGGTCGATCAACCTCGGCCAGGGCTTCCCCGACACCGACGGCCCCGAGGAGATCCGCGAGGCGGCGGTACGCGCCCTGCGCGACGGCCGCGGCAACCAGTACCCGCCCGGCCCCGGCGTCCCCGAGCTGCGCACCGCGATCGCCGACCACCAGCGCGCCCGCTACGGCCTGGAGTACGACCCCGACACCGAGGTCCTGGTCACGGCCGGCGCCACCGAGGCCATCGCGGCGGCCCTGCTGGCCCTGGTCGGGCCCGGCGACGAGGTGATCGCCCTGGAGCCGTACTACGACTCGTACGCGGCCTGCGTGTCCATGGCCGGCGGCACCCGCGTCCCGGTCACCCTCCGCCCCCACGAGGGCCGCTACGTCCTCGACCTCGACGAACTGCGGGCCGCCGTCACCCCGCGCACCCGCCTGATCCTCCTCAACACCCCGCACAACCCCACCGGCACCGTCCTCACCCGCGCCGAGCTCACCGCCGTCGCCGAGCTGGCCGTCGAGCGGGACCTGCTCGTCGTCACCGACGAGGTCTACGAGCACCTGGTCTTCGACGGCGCCGAGCACCTGCCGATCGCGAGCCTCCCCGGCATGCGCGAGCGGACCGTCTCCATCGGCTCGGCCGGCAAGACGTACTCCTTCACCGGCTGGAAGGTCGGCTGGACCACCGCGAGCCCGGAGCTGACCTCGGCGGTCCGCTCGGCGAAGCAGTTCCTCACCTACGTCTCCTCCGGCCCCTTCCAGTACGCGATCGCCGAGGCCCTGCGCCTCCCCGACACCTACTACGAGGCCCTCCGCGCCGACCTCCAGGCCAAGCGGGACCTGCTGAGCGAGGGCCTCGCGGAGGCCGGCTTCGAGGTCTACCGCCCGCAGGGCACCTACTTCGTCACCACCGACATCCGCCCCCTCGGCTCCGACGACGGCTTCGCCTTCTGCCGCTCGCTGCCCGAGCGGGCCGGTGTCGTCGCCATCCCGAACGCCGTCTTCTACGACCACCGCGAGGCCGGGGCCCCCTTCGTCCGCTTCGCCTTCTGCAAGCGGACGGTTGTGTTGGAAGAGGCGGTTGAACGCCTCGGTCGGCTGGCTCGCTGACCGCGAGCCAGATGGAGGTGCAGGCACAGGGCCCGGCCTTTCAGCCGGAGCCCGTGCCGCACCAGAACTACGAGTTACTCGGTGTCCTTGGGGTGCCGAGTGGATGCGTAGACCAGGATGACGGTCGACGTCTCGGGGCTGACCAGGTAGCGCACACGGCCGCCACTCGTAACCTCGAACTCCCATTGCTCCAGCGCGGAGCCCTTCCACTCCTTGGTGGCGAGCCTCCCGCGCAGCTGGTGGTGACGGTTCCAGTTGTCACGCGACAGCGGGTCGGTGCGCAACGCCTCCAGGCATCGGTGGGCGCTGGGCAGCGCCGCGCGGCACAGTTCCTCCCACCCCGTCACCGCCTCCGTGGTCCCGAAGACCACGTTCCAGCCGCTCAGGGGTGGGACACTGACACGATCGCCCTTCTTCGGGCTCACCCGCCCACCTCGACCGGCCCCAGGTCATCCCCGTCGAGCGGACGCAGAGCTTCCTTGAGCTGTTCCGGATCAGCGTTGATGCGAGCCGTCGCCCTCCAGGACACCAGCGCACGGTGCACGGCCTCCCGAGCACCCAGCTCCGCCGCGTCGGACAGAGCTTCCAGGAGCTCCACGGTGAAGGCGCGCATCTCTTCGTCGTCCAGGTGCCGCACCCAAGGGAAGACTTCAGGCAGCGCCAGCAGGAGCGACCGGGCTCCGTCATCGTGCTTCATGAGCGCGAGGAAGAGCCGGGACGCCGTCGTGAGGTTCTCCTCGGTGCGCTCCGCGTGCACGGCCGTCGTCAGCACCATGTCGGGCGCGTCCCGATGCGTGACACGCAGAGCACCGAGGGCGGCGGCCCGGGCGGCTACAGCCTTCGGGTTTCTCGACAGATCCGTGAACGAAACCGACTCGGGCTCGGCTCCCAGGTAAGCAAGGCTCATACTCGGACTGTACTCAGATTGTGTTCTGAGTGCCAGAGTTTCCTCGGTGCTCCGTGCTCACGCCTTGCCCTTCTGCGAGCGGACCGACGTGCTCCAGGAGGCGGTGGACCGCCTCAAGCGGCTGGGCTGAGAACGCCGGAAGCCGGGCCCCCAGGGGGGACCCGGCTTCCACGCGGTCGCGGCGGGGCTCAGGCCTCGTCGCCCTCGCCCTCGGTCTTCTCCTCCGGGGAGGCCAGACCGAACTGCTCGACGATCCACTTGTCGAACTCGATGGAGGCGCGGACCCAGCTCACCGTGGAGGAGACGAAGTGCTCCAGGGCGACGCCGGTGCCGATCAGCATCTGCGCCTCACCGATGAGGCGGAGGGTGGCGGAGCCGTCCTCCTCCTCGTGCAGGTGGGTGTAGACCTTCGGCCACAGGGTGCGACGGTTCCAGTCGTCGATCGCGTCGAGGATCTTGGCGCGGTCGTCGGCCGAGTGCGGACGGTCGTAGAACGTGCGCACCGAGAACACCTGCTGCTCGTTCTCGCCGCGGAACATGAAGTACGTGCGGAATTCCTCCCACGGCGCCGCGAGGTCACCCTCGTCGTCGACGACGTACTTCAGCTCCATCTGCTCCAGGAGCTGCTTCACCAGGTCCTGGTCGGGGACGACGGGGCCCGCCGGTCCTGCCTGGGGCTGGGGCTGTCCCCCGAAATTCGGAATCGAGGACGGGTCGATGCTCACCGTGTATTTCCCTTCGTACGGATGTCGCCATCCTCCCCCATCCCGGCCGGTCCGTGGCAAGCCCCGCCGGTACGGATCCGCTGCGGGCTGACTTGAACCGCGCCCCGGCCTACCGCGCCGGGCCCACGATCAGGCCGTCCTCGAAGCGGTCCACCCTGACCGTGTCGCCGTCGCGGACCTCGCCGGCCAGGATCTCCTTGGCGAGCCGGTCGCCGATGGCCGTCTGGATGAGCCGGCGCAGCGGGCGGGCGCCGTACGCGGGGTCGTTGCCCTCCTCCGCCAGCCACTCCAGGGCCTCCGGGGTGACCTCCAGGGTGAGCCGGCGGTCCGCGAGCCGCCGGGCGAGGCGGTCGATCTGGAGGCGGGCGATGCGGCCCAGCTCGGCGCGGTCGAGCGCGGAGAAGACCACCAGGTCGTCGAGGCGGTTGAGGAACTCCGGCTTGAAGCTGGCCCGGACGACCTCCAGGACCTGCTCCCGCTTCTGCGCCTCGGGCGTCAGCGGATCGACCAGGTACTGGCTGCCCAGGTTCGAGGTCAGGATCAGGATCGTGTTGCGGAAGTCGACCGTGCGGCCCTGGCCGTCGGTGAGGCGGCCGTCGTCGAGGACCTGGAGCAGGACGTCGAAGACCTCCGGGTGCGCCTTCTCCACCTCGTCCAGCAGGACGACGCTGTACGGGCGGCGGCGGACGGCCTCGGTGAGCTGGCCGCCCTCCTCGTAGCCGACGTAGCCGGGGGGCGCGCCGACCAGGCGGGCCACCGAGTGCTTCTCGCCGTACTCCGACATGTCGATGCGGACCATGGCCCGCTCGTCGTCGAAGAGGAAGTCGGCGAGCGCCTTGGCCAGCTCGGTCTTGCCGACGCCGGTGGGGCCGAGGAAGAGGAAGGAGCCGGTGGGCCGGTCGGGGTCGGCGATCCCGGCGCGGGTGCGGCGCACCGCGTCGGAGACGGCCCGGACGGCCTCGCCCTGGCCGATGAGCCGGCGGCCCAGCTCCTCCTCCATGCGGAGCAGCTTCTGCGTCTCGCCCTCCAGGAGGCGGCCGGCGGGGATGCCGGTCCAGGCGCCGACGACGTCGGCGATGTCGTCCGGCCCGACCTCCTCCTTGACCATGGTGTCCTTCTGGACCTCGCGCTCGGCCTCGGTGGCCTCGGCCAGCTCGCGCTCCAGGGTGGGGATCTCGCCGTAGAGCAGCTTGGAGGCGGTGTCGAAGTCGCCGTCGCGCTGGGCGCGCTCGGCGCGGCCCCGGGTCTCGTCGAGCCGTTCCTTCAGCTCGCCGACCCGGTTGAGGGACTGCTTCTCCTTCTCCCAGCGGGCGGTGAGGCCGCGCAGCTCCTCCTCGCGGTCGGCGAGGTCGCGGCGGAGCTTCTCCAGGCGCTGGACGCTGGCCGGGTCGGTCTCCTTGGCGAGGGCCAGCTCCTCCATGCGGAGCCGGTCGACGGAGCGCTGGAGCTCGTCGATCTCGACCGGGGAGGAGTCGATCTCCATGCGGAGCCGGGAGGCGGCCTCGTCGACGAGGTCGATGGCCTTGTCGGGGAGGAAGCGGGAGGTGATGTACCGGTCGGAGAGGGTCGCGGCGGCCACCAGGGCGGAGTCGTTGATCTGCACCTTGTGGTGGGCCTCGTACCGGCCCTTGAGGCCGCGGAGGATGGCGACGGTGTCCTCGACCGACGGCTCGGCGACCAGGACCTGCTGGAAGCGGCGCTCCAGGGCGGGGTCCTTCTCGATCCGCTCGCGGTACTCGTCGAGGGTGGTGGCGCCGACCATGCGGAGCTCGCCGCGGGCGAGCATCGGCTTCAGCATGTTGCCGGCGTCCATGGCGGAGTCGCCGCCGGCGCCCGCGCCGACGACGGTGTGCAGCTCGTCGATGAAGGTGATGATCTGCCCGTCGCTCTCCTTGATCTCGGAGAGGACGGTCTTCAGCCGCTCCTCGAACTCGCCGCGGTACTTGGCGCCGGCGACCATCGCGCCGAGGTCCAGGGAGACCAGCCGCTTGTTCCGCAGCGACTCGGGGACGTCGCCCTTCACGATCCGCTGGGCGAGGCCCTCGACGACGGCGGTCTTGCCGACGCCGGGCTCGCCGATGAGGACCGGGTTGTTCTTGGTGCGCCGGGAGAGGACCTGCACCACGCGCCGGATCTCGTGGTCGCGGCCGATCACGGGGTCGAGCTTGCCCTCGCGGGCGGCGGCGGTGAAGTCCGTGCCGAACTTCTCCAGGGCCTTGTACGAGCCCTCCGGGTCGGCGGTGGTCACGCGGCGGCCTCCCCGGGCCTTCTCGAAGGCGTCCTGGAGGCGCCGGGCGGTCGCGCCCTGCTGGTCGAGGACCTGGCCGGCCTGGCCGCCCTTGGCGGCGAGACCGATGAGCAGGTGCTCCGTGGACAGGAACTCGTCGCCGAGCTTCTTGGCGCGCTCGGCGGCGTCGGCGATGACGGCGAGCAGCTCGCGGTTGGGCTGCGGCGGTGCGACGGTCGCCCCGGTCACGCTGGGCAGGGCGGCGAGCAGCCGCTCCGCGCCCGCGCGGACGGCGGCCTGGTCGGCCTCGACGGCGGCGAGCAGGTCGGTGATGTTCGCCGCCTCGGGACGTCCGTGACCGGCCAGAAGCGCGAGAAGAAGATGGGCCGGGGTGAGGTCGGCGTGCCCCTGGGACACGGCGCGGCTGCTCGCCGTGTTCAGCGCGTCCCGGCTCCTGTTGGTCAGTTCTGCGTCCACGTGCGGGGTCTCCTCCTGGGTGTGGTCCTTGACGTCGTCTGACTCATACAGCGTACATAAAGTTGAGTCTATTCCGCTCAAGGTATCGGAGCCGCGGGAACCGGCGGTAGTTTCCGGGTATGGCGACTGACCCGAGGAACCCCACGGACTCGTACCTCAGCTTCTGGCGCGAGTACCACATGTGCACGCTGACCACCCCGCGCCCGGACGGCACCCCGCACGTGGTCGCCGTCGGCGTCACGTACGACCCCGAGAACGGCCTGGCGCGGGTCATCACCAACAAGCACAGCAGGAAGGTCGCGAACGTCCTGGCGGCCGGCCCGGACGGCGCGCGGGTCGCGGTCTGCCAGGTCGACAAGGGCCGCTGGGCCACCCTGGAGGGCGTCGCCCGGATCCGCACGGAGGCGGAGGAGGTCGCCGGCGCGGTGGCGCGCTACGCCGACCGCTACGGCCGCACCCCGACGCCCAACCCCGACCGGGTGGTCATCGAGATCGCCCTCACCCGGGCGATGGGCCGCGCGTAGCCCCGGCCGGCGGGAACGCGGAAAGCACAACGGCGCCATCGCGGTTCAGGTCCGCGATGGCGCCGTTGTGTGGGGGTAGCACCTGAGCGATCTACAACGACGGGGGAATCGCTCAGGCACTGCGGGGGGTGGCGGTGATGGTCTCTGGCTCGATCAGCTGGTGGTCCCGCTGGTCGAGATTGACGAAGATCATGCCGTACCTGACGGCACAGCGGATGGGCTGCGGTGCGCCACGGGGGCGCCTGAGGCACCGGTAGGCCCGGACATCCTCGTCCTGTTCCCGTGCGACGACGACGGGTTCTCCGAACAGGGTGACCTTCAGCGAGTCGCCACGGTGGGGGATGGCCGTGACGAGATCGACGAAGTGCCAACCGGACCGGTAGGCCGAAGCCATCTCCCTACGGAAGACCCGGTCGTCCGGAGGGACGGTCATGCGCCGAGGTCCAGCGGGGCGGAGTCCCACGTGGGCTCCCGCTCGCCGGCCGGCGCGACGTCCCACGTGGGCTCGCTCGCACCGAGAGCGGAGTCCCACGTGGGCTCCCGCTCACCGACCGGGGCGAAGTCCCACGTCGGCTCGACCGGAGCCGCGACGACGTGCGCGGGCGGAGCGTCCCACGTCGGTTCGCCGTTGAGGGCGAAGCCACCGACAGCAGCCGCGGCAGCGAAAGCTATGGCGCCAAGTGCACGAACCATCCTGGTCATGGCCGATCTCCACCTCTTTTAATCACTACCTCCCCCCGCGTTTAAGACGATGACTCACACCGATCCCTTCTGCCACCACCGCCAGGCATCATGTTCCTGTAATTCAAGACCCTGAGGGGGGCCGAAATGGTGTCAATACGGGAGGGAGCGGACACCGACCATCGCCCGGGAGAGCCCTGCGATGCCGGAAAAGCCCGGTACGCCGCCGCTCTCCGCGCCGGTCGGATAGCCCGCACCGACCTCGCCGGCGATCCGTGCCTCATCGAACTGGCCCTCGTCCGCACCGATCCGGACGACGTGCGCTGGCTCCGTCCCGTGCCTCCGTCGGTCGCCCTGAACAAGCTGGTCCATCCCATCGAGCAGGAGATCCAGCAACAGCGCCAGCGCGCCCTGTCGCTGGCCGACGCGTTCGAGCCGTTCATGTCGATCAGCACCCCGGACGCCTCCGCCGTGCAGGCGATCACCGTCCTGGAGGGGCTCGACGCCATCAACGACTCCCTGGACCGCGTCCTCGACGAGTGCACCGAGGAACTCCTCACCATCCAGCCCGGCAGCGGCCGCAAACCCGAGGTCGTCCAGGACGGCCTGCGCCGGATGGAACCCCTCCTCGAACGCGGCATCCGGATGCGCACCCTCTACCAGCACACCGCCCGGCACCACTCCGCCACCATGGGGTACGTCGAGCGCATCAGCCCCTACGGCCTGGAGGTCCGCACCCTCGAGGAGATCATCGACCGGCTGATCGTCGTCGACCGCAGGGTCGCCTTCGTCCCCGCCCGCACCGACCGCCGGGTCGCCCTGGAGCTCCGCCACGAAGGGCTCATCCGGTATCTCGTCGGCGTCTTCGACCAGTTCTGGCTCTACGGCGTCCCCTGGGAGGAGGACATCCCCTACACGACCTCGGTCGACGGCGTCAGCGGCATCCAGCTCTCCATCGCCAAACTCCTCGTCGAAGGCCACGTCGACGAGGCCATCGCGCGCCGGCTCGGGATGAACGTGCGGACCTGCCGGGCGCACATCGCCAAGCTCGCGGCCACGCTGGGGAGCGGGAGCCGGGCACAGCTCGGCTACCTCGTCGCCCGGTCCGGCATCCTCGAACGGGACAACTGACCACCGTGGACGTACAGATCGCGCTCGACGGCCCCGCCGGCACCCTCCTGGTCTCCGGGACCGGGCTGCCCGTCGTGGAGCTCGTCCGGGCGGCCGGGACGCCGGCCGACGAGCACACGCCCATCGGCACCCGCAAGGCCGCCCTGCTGACCCTCACCGTGGACGGCGCGCCCGCCGTCGTCCGGCCGTCCCGCGGGCGGCTGCTGCGGCGCTCGTACCGGGTGGACGTCCACACCGGGGGCCTCCGGTACCGGCTCGTGCCCTGTTCGCACGGGGAGAGCCGGCTCAGCCGGGACGGCCGGCGGATCGGCACCCTGAGCTCCAGCGGCGACGGGCGGGTGACCGACGAGTGGGACGCCGGCCCCGGCACCGTACCCACCCCGCTCGACCTGGCCGTCGGCACCGCGCTGGCCGCCGCGTTCGGCACCGGCGCGGCGCCCTGGTGGGAGACGCTCGGCGACATCGTCGCCGAGCTCATCGCCCCCTGAGGACGCCGAAGGCCCCCTTCCGGAGAAGGGGGCCTCACGGAGAGGGGCCTCGCGGAGAGGGGCCTCGCGGAGTCGTGCCGGAGCTACTCGCCGCGCTTCGGCGCCGGGCGCCAGACCACCAGCGCGCTGGTCTGCTGCACGTCGGTGTACGGCACCAGGTCGCGCCGGTACGAGGCGTGCACCTGGGCCTCGCGCTGGCGCATCGCGGCGGCCGCGCCCTCGACGGCCGCCGAGAGCTCGGCGATCCGGGACTGGAGCGCGGCGACCTGGTTCTCCAGCTCGATGATGCGCTTGATGCCGGCCAGGTTGATGCCCTCGTCCTGCGACAACTGCTGCACCTGGCGGAGCAGTTCGATGTCACGGGCCGAGTAGCGCCGGCCCCGGCCGGCCGTGCGGTCCGGGGAGACCAGACCCAGGCGGTCGTACTGGCGCAGGGTCTGCGGATGCAGCCCCGACAGCTGGGCCGCCACCGAGATGACGTACACCGGGGTCTCGTCGGTCAGTTCGTACGGATTGCGCCGTCGCCCTTCCACCGCGTCACGCTCCCTTCGCCGCCTGGAACAGCTCCGCCCTGGGATCCGTGTCGGCGGTCGCCGTACGGTACTGCTCCAGGGCCTCGCGGGCCTTGTCGTCCAGCTCCTCCGGCACCGCGACCTCCACCGTCACCAGCAGGTCGCCGCGCGTGCCGTCCTTGCGGACCGCGCCCTTGCCGCGGGCGCGCATGGTCCGGCCGTTCGGCGTGCCCGCGGGCAGCTTGAGGGTGACCGCGGGGCCCCCGAGGGTCGGGATCCTGATCTCGCCGCCGAGCGCCGCCTCCGTGAAGGAGACCGGCACCGTGACGGTGAGGTTGTCGTCCTTGCGCCCGAAGACCGGGTGGGCGTCGACGTGCACCACGACGAACAGGTCGCCGTGGGGACCGCCGCGCTCGCCCGGGGCGCCCTTGCCGCGCAGCCGGATCTTCTGCCCGTCGGAGACGCCCGCCGGGATCCGGACCTGCATGGTCCGCGAGGACTTGGCCCGGCCGGAGCCCTTGCAGACCTCGCAGGGGTTCTCGGCGATCAGGCCGCGGCCCTTGCAGTCCACACACGGGTCGGTCAGCGAGAAGCCGCCGCCGCTGCCGCGCGAGACCTGGCCGGTGCCGACGCAGGTCGGGCACACCCGGGGCGTGCCGTTCTTGTCGCCGGTGCCGGAACAGGCCGTGCAGGGCTGCTGGCTGGACATCCGCAGGGGCACGGTGGCGCCCTCGATGGCCTCGGTGAAGCTGAGCGTCACCTCGGACTCGATGTCCTGCCCGCGCCGGGGCTGGGTGCGGGCACCCGCGCCGCCGCCCCGGTTGAACAGGCCGCCGAAGACGTCCCCGATGCCGCCACCGCCGCCGCCGAAGCCGCCGGGCCCGCCCTGGGCGCCGCCTCCGAAGAGGTCGCCCAGGTCGAAGTTGAACGAGCCGCCGGCTCCGGGGCCGCCGGCCCGGCCCCCCTGGTTTCCGAAGAGGGCGCCGTTCCCGAAGAGCGCGCGCGCCTCGTCGTACTCCTTGCGCTTCTTGGGGTCACCGAGGACGTCGTTCGCCTCGGAGATCTCCTTGAAGCGCTCCTCCGCCTTGGTGTCGCCCTTGTTGGCGTCGGGGTGGTTCTCGCGGGCCAGCTTCCGGTAGGCCTTCTTGATCTCGGCCTCGGTGGCGTCCTTGGGGACGCCGAGGACCTTGTAGTAGTCCTTCTCGACGAAGTCCTTCGTGCTCATCGACGTCCCTCCTCCCGCGTGCGGGTACGGCTGTTACTCGCTGTCCTTCTCGGACGTGTCGGAGTCCTCCGACTCCTCGGCCTTGCCCTGCGCCCCGGGCTGGGGCTCGGCGACGGCCACGCGGGCGGGCCGGATGGTCCGCTCGCCGATCCGGTACCCCGGCTGCAGGATCGCGACGCAGGTCGTCTCGGTGACGTCCGGCGCGTACGAGTGCATCAGGGCCTCGTGGATCGTCGGGTCGAAGGGCTCGCCCTCCTTGCCGAACTGCTGGAGCCCCATCTTGGCGACGACGGTCTCCAGCGACTCGGCGACCGACTTGAAGCCGCCCACGAGCTCGCCGTGGTCCCGGGCCCGGCCGACGTCGTCGAGGACGGGAAGCAGGTCGGACAGGAGGCTCGCGACGGCGATCTCCTTGACCGTGACCCGGTCCCGCTCGACCCGGCGCCGGTAGTTCTGGTACTCGGCCTGGAGCCGCTGGAGGTCCGCGGTGCGCTCGGAGAGCGCGGAGCGGGCCTGGTCCAGTGCGGCGGTGAGGCCGGCGTCGGCCGCCGGCGTGCTGTTCGCGTCCCCGGCCGGGGCCGCCGTGTCCTCGGGGGACTCGGCGGCCTCGGCGGCGTCGCCGGAGGGGACGTCGGGCTTCTCCTCGAAGCCCGGGGTCTCCTCGCTCACGCCTGACCGTCCTTCTTGGGCTCGTCGTCGACGATCTCGGCGTCGACCACGTCGTCGTCGGCCTTGGCCTGGCCGGCGTCGGCGCCACCGGCGGCCTGGGCGCCCTGGGCGTCGGCGTAGAGGGCCTGGCCGAGCTTCTGGGAGACGGCCGCGACCTTCTCGGTGGCGGTGCGGATCTCGGCGGCGTCCTCGCCCTTGAGCTTCTCCTTCAGCTCGGCGACGGCGGCCTCGACCTCGGTCTTCACGTCGCCCGGGACCTTGTCCTCGTTGTCCTTGAGGAACTTCTCGGTCTGGTAGACGAGCGCCTCGCCCTGGTTGCGGGACTCGGCGGCCTCGCGGCGACGGTGGTCCTCGTCCGCGTACTGCTCGGCCTCCTGGCGCATCCGGTCGACCTCGTCCTTCGGCAGCGAGGAGCCGCCGGTGACGGTCATCTTCTGCTCCTTGCCCGTGCCCAGGTCCTTCGCGGTCACGTGCATGATGCCGTTGGCGTCGATGTCGAAGGCGACCTCGATCTGCGGGACGCCGCGCGGGGCCGGCGGGAGGCCGGTCAGCTCGAACATGCCGAGCTTCTTGTTGTACGCCGCGATCTCGCGCTCGCCCTGGTAGACCTGGATCTGCACGGACGGCTGGTTGTCCTCGGCCGTCGTGAAGATCTCGGACCGCTTGGTCGGGATCGTGGTGTTGCGCTCGATGAGCTTGGTCATGATGCCGCCCTTGGTCTCGATGCCGAGGGACAGCGGGGTGACGTCGAGGAGCAGGACGTCCTTGACCTCGCCCTTGAGGACACCGGCCTGGAGGGCGGCGCCGATGGCGACGACCTCGTCCGGGTTCACGCCCTTGTTGGCCTCGTTGCCACCGGTCAGCTCCTTGACGAGCTCGGCGACGGCGGGCATGCGGGTCGAGCCGCCGACCAGGACCACGTGGTCGATCTCGGAGAGGGCGATGCCCGCGTCCTTGATGACGTTGTGGAACGGGACCTTGCAGCGCTCCAGCAGGTCCGAGGTGAGCTGCTGGAACTGGGCGCGCGTGAGCTTCTCGTCCAGGTGCAGCGGGCCCTCGGCGGAGGCCGTGATGTAGGGCAGGTTGATGGAGGTCTCGGTCGAGGAGGAGAGCTCGATCTTCGCCTTCTCGGCCGCCTCGCGGAGGCGCTGGAGGGCCATCTTGTCGAGCGCCAGGTCGACGCCGTGACCGTTCTTGAACTGGGTCACCAGGTAGTCGACGACGCGCTGGTCCCAGTCGTCGCCACCGAGGTGGTTGTCACCGTTGGTGGCCTTCACCTCGACGACGCCGTCGCCGATCTCCAGGAGGGACACGTCGAAGGTGCCGCCACCGAGGTCGAAGACGAGGATCGTCTGGTCGTCCTTGTCGAGGCCGTAGGCCAGGGCGGCCGCGGTCGGCTCGTTGACGATGCGCAGGACGTTGAGGCCCGCGATCTCACCGGCCTCCTTGGTGGCCTGGCGCTCGGAGTCGTTGAAGTACGCCGGGACGGTGATGACCGCGTCGACGACCTTCTCGCCCAGGTAGGCCTCGGCGTCGCGCTTGAGCTTCTGCAGGATGAAGGCGCTCATCTGCTGCGGGTTGAAGCTCTTGCCGTCGATCTCGATCTTCCAGTCGGTGCCCATGTGGCGCTTGACCGACCGGATGGTCCTGTCGACGTTGGTGACGGCCTGGCGCTTGGCCACCTCGCCGACGAGCACCTCGCCGTTCTTCGCGAAGGCGACGACGGACGGCGTGGTCCTGGCGCCCTCCGCGTTCGTGATGACGGTGGGCTCGCCGCCTTCCAGAACGCTGACGACGGAGTTAGTCGTGCCCAGGTCGATGCCGACCGCACGTGCCATTTCGATTCCTCCAGCTGACTGACTTGAGTGGAACTGACTCAAGGATGCATGACGGACCGCGGGGCGTCAACAGACTTGAGTCTGGTGCGCTCAAGTCTTCGCCGCTTCACTCACTCAAAGAGACGCCTGGGGCGCGTCGTTCCCTGACGCGCGGCGCGAGAAGTGGCAGAGTCCTGCTGCCCCTTGTCGGGCAAAGCAGGCAGAGCAGGCATATCCCACGAACATCCCATGATCTCAGTCGGAGGGATCCGGGGCATGACGGCGAACCACCGCGGTGCCGACCTCGCGCGCACCTTCGACGTCCGGCGCGGCTTCGACCTCAAGCGCGCCTTCGACCTCCTGGGCGGCACGGCGCTGCTGCTGCTCCTCTCCCCCGCGCTCGCGGCGGCCGCCCTCTCCCTCGCGCTCACCCGGGAGGGCCCCGCCCTGCGCCGCCGCACGGTGGCCGGGCTGCGCGGCCGGCCCTTCACGATGCTGACCCTCCGCACCCGGAGCCCGCTGGCCGCGCTGCCGATGCTGCTGCACGTGGTGCGGGGCGAGATGTCGCTCGTCGGCCCGTGTCCCCTCTCCCCCACCCACCGGGAGTGCACGGGCGAGGCGCGACGCCGGCTCTCGGTGCGGCCGGGGCTGACCGGGCCGTGGCAGATCAGCGACCGCTCCGACCTGCCCTGGGAGGAGCGTGAGCTGCTCGACCTCCACTATGTGGACCACCACTGGCTCGGCATGGATCTGGCCGTTCTGGCGCGTACGCTTCCAGCAGTCCGCCGACGTCGCCTCCGGCGCGCCTCCGCCCGCGCGGCAAGGCTTGCCTGAGCGACACAGATCACCGCGAGGGCCGCTACAGAGCGGCGCCGGAAACCGGTAATCTCAGCACGGACTAATTAAGTTACCGCTTAGTAGGCTCAGGGCGAGGGTGAGGCGAGCACAGGCCGCGCCAACCGCGCCCCAGGCCCGCCCGAGGAGCCCGTCATGCAACTCGCCGCGATCATCGTGTCGCTGACGCTGACCGTGGTCGGCGTTGCCCTGCTCGCTCGCGCCATCGGCCAGTTCGTCCGTTACTTCAAGCTCGGCCAGCCCGTGCCGGCCGGCGCCCGGACCGACAACCCCTACCAGCGCAGCGTCACCCTGGTCCGGGAGTTCCTGGGCCACACCCGGATGAACCGCTGGGGCATCGTCGGCTTCGCGCACTGGTTCGTCGCGGTCGGCTTCCTGACCCTGCCGCCGACCCTCGCGCAGGCCTTCGGCCAGCTCTTCCAGGCCGACTGGACCCTGCCGGTCATCGGCGGCTTCCTGCCCTTCGAGCTCTACATCGAGTTCATCGGCGTCATGACGATCCTCGGCATCGCCGTGCTGATGGTCATCCGCCTGCTGAGCCTGCCCTCGCGCGCCGGCCGCAAGTCCCGCTTCGCCGGCTCCAAGGCCGGACAGGCGTACTTCGTCGAGTACGTGATCCTCACCATCGGCCTCGCGATCTACGTGCTCCGCGGCCTGGAGGGCGCGATCCACCACGTCGAGGGCTACGAAGCCGCGTACTTCGCCTCGTACCCGCTCGTCCTGGCCTTCAAGGGCCTGTCGGTCACCACCCTCCAGACGCTCATCTACTTCACCGCCATGGTGAAGATCAGCACCTCGTTCATCTGGATGATCGTGGTCTCGCTGAACACCAACATGGGCGTCGCCTGGCACCGCTTCCTCGGCTTCCCGAACATCTGGTTCAAGCGCAACGCCGACGGCGCCACCGCGCTCGGCGCGCTCCAGCCGATGACGACCGGCGGCAAGCCGGTCGACTTCGAGGACCCGGGCGAGGACGACGTCTACGGCGTCTCCCAGGTCGAGCAGTTCTCCTGGAAGGGCCTCCTCGACTTCTCCACCTGCACCGAGTGCGGCCGCTGCCAGTCGCAGTGCCCCGCCTGGAACACCGGCAAGCCCCTCTCCCCCAAGCTCCTCATCATGTCGCTGCGCGACCACGCGCACGCCAAGGCGCCGTACCTGCTCGCGGGCGGCGGCAAGGACATGGAGGGCAACGAGAAGGCCACGGCCGAGCAGCTCAAGGACGTCCCCGCGGCCGCCCTGGCCGAGGCCGAGCGCCCCCTCATCGGCACCGCCGAGGAGAACGGCGTCATCGACCCCGACGTCCTGTGGTCCTGCACCACCTGCGGCGCCTGCGTCGAGCAGTGCCCGGTCGACATCGAGCACATCGACCACATCGTCGACATGCGCCGCTACCAGGTGATGATCGAGTCCGCCTTCCCGTCGGAGGCCGGCACGATGCTGAAGAACCTGGAGAAGAAGGGCAACCCCTGGGGTCTCGCCAAGAAGCAGCGCGTCGAGTGGACCAAGGAGGTCGACTTCGAGGTCCCGATCGTCGGCAAGGACATCGAGGACCTCTCCGAGGTCGACTACCTCTACTGGGTCGGCTGCGCCGGCGCCCTGGAGGACCGCGCCAAGAAGACCACCAAGGCCTTCGCCGAGCTGCTCCACATCGCGGGCGTCAAGTTCGCGATCATGGGCGGCGACGAGAAGTGCACGGGTGACTCCCCGCGCCGCCTCGGCAACGAGCCGCTCTTCCAGCAGCTCGGCTCCGAGAACGTCGCCATGCTGAACATGGCGTTCGGCGAGGACGACGAGGACGAGTCGACGAAGAAGCCGAAGTCGGCGAAGAAGATCGTCTCGACCTGCCCGCACTGCTTCAACACCATCGCCAACGAGTACCCGCAGCTCGGCGGCGAGTACGAGGTCATCCACCACACCCAGCTGCTCCAGCACCTCATCGACGAGGGCAAGCTGATCCCGGTGACCCCGGTCGACGGCCTCATCACCTACCACGACCCGTGCTACCTGGGCCGCCACAACAAGGTCTACACGCCCCCGCGCGAGATCATGTCGGCCGTCCCGGGCCTGCGCCAGCAGGAGATGCACCGCCACAAGGAGCGCGGCTTCTGCTGCGGCGCCGGCGGCGCCCGGATGTGGATGGAGGAGCGGATCGGCAAGCGCATCAACAACGAGCGCGTCGACGAGGCCCTGTCCCTCAACCCGGACATCGTCTCGACCGCCTGCCCGTTCTGCCTCGTCATGCTGACCGACTCGGTCAACGGCAAGAAGAACGAGGGCAAGGCGAAGGAGTCCGTCACCGTCGTCGACGTGGCGCAGCTGCTCCTGGAGTCGGTGAAGACCCCGGTCGACCCCGAGCCCGAGGCCCCGGCCGAGGCGCCGGAGCCCGAGCCGGCCGCGTAACGGCATCACGGAAACGGCGTCGACGGAGGGCCGCCCCACCTGGTGGGGCGGCCCTCCGTCACGTCCGGAGGCTCACCGCTTCCGCGCGGTGGACCCGTCGGCCGACGGCCAGCCGGAGACCTGGTCCCGCACGGCCGCCTGCCGGTCCCCGGAGCCGCCGGACGCGTCGTCGGCGAAGGCGACGACGGCCGGGAGGAGCAGGGCGACCGAGGTGCCGCCGGCGACGACGGCGGTACGGAGGACACGGGTACGACGGTGGAGAGGCACGGAGAACTCCCCAGGGGTTTCGCTGCTGACCCCGCCGAAGCTACGGACCCCACATTGAGGTGATACGTCCTTTTCGTAACAGTGACCGCGCGGCCGTACGACGACCCCGTGACCCCCTGGGGGATGTCACAGCTCGGCACCGAAGGAGCGGGTGCCCTGCGGAAACGGGTACGTTCAATGACGTGGCTGGATTCAGGAACGGACGCGGCCGGGACAACCGCCCCCCGCAGCAGCAGCATCGACCGCAGCAGGCGCCGTACGGGTACGAAGCGCCCCCTCAGGGGTACCCGCAGCAGCAGTGGCAGCAACAGCCACAGCAGCAGCCGTACGGGGAGCCCGAGTACTTCGGCGACCCGCACGCGCAGCAGCACCACCAGGCGACGGCGAACAACCCGGGCCACACCCAGATGTTCAGCGTCGACGACCCCTACGGCCAGGCGGGCGCCTACCAGGCTCCCCCCGCCCCCGTCGGCCCCCGCCTGCCCTGGAAGGCCCTCCTCGCCGGCATCGTGCTGCGCCCGGCGGACACCTTCCTCCGGATGCGCGACCACGCGGTCTGGGGCCCGGCGCTGGTCGTCACCTTCCTCTACGGCCTGCTGGCGATCTTCGGCTTCGACCAGGCCCGCGAGGAGGTGCTGAACGCGACGCTGTCGAGCACCATCCCGTACGTCCTGATGACCGGCGTCGGCTTCGTCCTCGGCGGCCTGATCCTCGGCGCGGTCACCCACACGCTCGCCCGTCAGCTGGGCGGCGACGGCGCCTGGCAGCCCACGGTCGGCCTCTCCATGCTGATCATGTCCCTCACGGACGCCCCCCGCCTCCTCTTCGCCCTCTTCCTGGGCGGCGAGAACGGCCTCGTCCAGGTCATCGGCTGGGCCACCTGGCTCGCCGCCGGCGCCCTCTTCACCCTCATGGTCGGCCGCTCCCACGACCTCCCCTGGCCCAAGGCCCTCGGCGCCTCCGCCATCCAGCTGGCCGCCCTCCTGAGCCTGATCAAGCTGGGCACGCTGTAACGGGACGCCACACGAGAAGAGCCCCCTCGCGGGGGCTCTTTCGCGTATCGGGGCGGCTCAGGCGTCGAGGACCTGGCCCTCGCGCTTCACGACGGGCGGCTCGACGGACCACGGGAAGTTGATCCACTCGTCCGTCTTCTTCCACACGTACTCGCACTTCACCAGGGAGTGCGACTTCTCGTAGATGACGGCGGAGCGGACCTCGGCGACGTGGTCCACGCAGAAGTCGTGGACGAGCTTGAGGGTCTTGCCGGTGTCGGCGACGTCGTCGGCGATCAGGACCTTCTTGTCGGAGAAGTCGATCGCGTTCGGGACGGGCGCCAGCATGACCGGCATCTCCAGCGTCGTCCCGACCCCCGTGTAGAACTCCACGTTCACGAGGTGGATGTTCTTGCAGTCGAGCGCGTAGGCCAGACCGCCGGCGACGAAGACGCCGCCACGGGCGATGGAGAGGACGACGTCGGGCTCGTAGCCGTCGTCGGCGATGGTCTGCGCCAGCTCGCGGACGGCCGTCCCGAAGCCCTCGTACGTCAGGTTCTCGCGTACTTCACTCATGTCCGGCTACCGCCTCACACCTGGGTCCGATGGAAGTTCATGTACGAGCGGGAGGCCGTCGGCCCTCGCTGCCCCTGGTACCGGGAGCCGTACCGCTCGCTGCCGTACGGGAACTCGGCGGGCGAGCTCAGCCGGAACATGCACAGCTGCCCGATCTTCATCCCCGGCCACAGCTTGATGGGGAGGGTCGCGAGGTTCGACAGCTCCAGCGTCACGTGCCCCGAGAAGCCCGGGTCGATGAACCCGGCGGTGGAGTGCGTGACGAGCCCGAGCCGCCCGAGGGAACTCTTCCCCTCCAGGCGCGACGCGATGTCGTCCGGCAGGGTGATGACCTCGTAGGTGGAGGCGAGCACGAACTCGCCCGGGTGCAGGATGAACGCCTCGTCGCCCTCCGGCTCGACCTCGCGCGTCAGATCGAGCTGCTCGATCGCGGGGTCGATGTGGGGGTGACGGTGGTTCTCGAACACCCGGAAGAAGCGGTCGAGCCGCACGTCGATGCTCGACGGCTGCACCATGGATTCGTCGTACGGGTCGATGCGCACCCGCCCGGCATCGATCTCGGCCCGGATGTCCTTGTCTGAGAGAAGCACGCCCCCACGATACGCAGAGGGCGCGGACCTCCCCAATCGGGACCGGCCCACGCCCCACCCACCGCCCAGGTCAGCGCGACCGGGCCTCCACCGGCACCGCGTGCCTCAACCGCGCGCACCGCGGACACCGGAGGAGCCGCCCGGGCCCGATCCTCCCGGCCCCGAGCTGCTGAAGCGGAAACGACGCGGTACTGAACACGTGCCCTTCGGCACAGCGGACGACGGTGCGCTCCACGGAACCCATCAAGTCCCTTCCCCTACACACATGCTGGACGAGACAGCCACATTAGGGGATCAACGGGGCACCCTCCACGCGGCACTCCGACCCACCGGAGGAGAGACGAACTACGCCGCCCGTGGCGCATGGGGTACAGTGTGCAACGATGCGATCGGCTCATCCGGCCGCAATGCGGATGTAGTTTAATGGTAGAACATGAGCTTCCCAAGCTTATAGCGCGGGTTCGATTCCCGTCATCCGCTCTTGAACGAAGCCCCAGGTCAGAGACCTGGGGCTTCGTCGTTGTCCGGACCGGCCTGTCACGGCCCGTCGGCTCGCGCCGGACCGAGCAGTTCCGCCAAGGTCGCGTAGGAGCGGTCCCAGGTCCATTCCTCGCGGACCCAGCTGCGGCCCCTCTCGCCCATCTCGCGGGCGAGCCCGGGGTTGCGGAGGAGCCTGGTCAGGCGGTCCGTCGTCGCCGCCACCGAGCGGCCGTCGACGACATAGCCGGTCTCGCCCTCGCGTACCGCGTCGGGGGCTCCTCCCGAGTCGCCTGCCAGGACGGGGAGTCCGGACGCGGCGGCCTCCAGGTAGACGATGCCCAGACCTTCCACCTCCAGGCCGTGCCTGCGGGTGCGGCAGGGCATGGCGAAGGCGTCTGCCGCGGCGTAGAAGGAGGGGAGGGCGTGGTGGGGGTGGCCGCCTGCGAAGACGACCGCGTCCACAACGCCTTCGGCCAGGGCGAGCCGGCGCAGTTCGAGGGCGTGCGGGCCATCGCCGACCAGAAGCAGCATGGCGTCCGGGAGAACCCTGCGGATCCAGGGCAGCGCCCTGATCAGGGTGTCCTGTCCCTTGCGTGGAACCAGGCGGGCCGCACAGAGGATGACCGGGCGGCGACCCAGACCGTAACGGGCCCGCACCGGGCCTCCGTCGAGGGAGGGGTGGAAGGCCGTGGTGTCCACCCCGGGTACCAGGCGTGCGGTGCGGGTCCCGGGGCCAAGGGCTGCCTCGATCGGCCTGCGGGTGCTCTCGCCCAGCCAGGTGAGGACGTCGACCTCCGTGCCGATGAGGCGCAGCAGCGTCCTGGCCCCGGGGGTGCGAGCCCACCACACCTCGTGGCCGTGGGTCGTGGCGACGGCGGTGCGGATGTCCGTCGTCCGGCGCAGTCGACCCGCCATCAGGCCGAGCGGTGCCGCCGCGCCGAACCACACCCGGTCACAGCCATACCGGCGGGCCACGGACGCGGCGTGCGCGGTGACCCGGGGAGTGGGCAGGAGGGTGCGTGCCGGGTGGCGGATCACCGGATACGGAAAGGACTCCTCGGGTACCGGGTCGGCCGCGGCCCGGTTCGGAGACGAGGTGAAGACGACCACCTCGTCGGGCGGGAAGCGGTCGGCCAGTTCGCGGACGAACGTCTCGATGCCTCCCTGCCGGGGCGGGAAGTCATTGGTGACGATCAGCGTGCGAGGTCGGGCATCGTGCTTCATACGGCGGCGGCCTCCTGGGAAGGGGGGACAACAGAGGTGCCACGGTGTTGCCGCGTCCGGTACGCCAGCGTCCCGAGCGTCAGCGGATAGACCAGGTAGCCGAAACGGGTCGAGGGCATCAGGGCCATCGCCAGGCCCAGACCGAGCGCGAGCCGGGCGGCGGCCGCCCGTACCGTCACCGACGGCCGCACCACCAGCGACGCCGCCATGGACAGCGCGCTCATCACGAGGAGCACCAGCGCGATCGCCTTGCCGCCGGGGATGTACACCGCGAGCAGGTGGCCGGGCAGCGGGCTCGCGGCCGGTGAGGTGGCATCGGTGAGGCCAAGTGGGAAGGCGATGACGTTCCGGTGGAAACCGGAGGGGTCGGAGAGGGCGATGGGAAGCACACCCGCCGCCGCGGTGATCAGGGCCACCGCGGCGTACCGCAACGCGGCCCGGCCGCCCCTGCCCGCCGCGATCAGCGCCAGTGCCACGGGCAGCGCGGGCCATGCCGTCCACTTGAGTGCGGCGGCGGCGCCGAGCGCCAGCCCCGCACGGCCGGGCCGCCCCTGCCCGGCGAGGACGATGCCGAGGCACATCAGGCCGACGACCGGAAGGTCCGTTCCACCCACCGCGAGGGGCAGCGCGATCAGGGGGCAGGCGAGCAGCCGGGACCGGTGCAGACCAACCGCGGCGAGGGCCGCCACGAAGGCACCGCCCAGCCACCAGCGCGGATCCCCGGGCAGTACGCCGAAGAGTGCCGTTCCAGGCAGGTAGGGGTTGAAGTCGGCGACGGCCTCGGGGACGGCGACGTACGGGCTGCCGGTCGTGAGCAGCGACCACCCCGACCGCTCGACGACCGCGACCTCCAACTGGCCGAGTCCGGCCGCCACCGACGAGACGAGCGGCACCACGACGGCCCCCGCCACCGCGACCGACCGAGCGGCGGGGCGCGAGCGCTCACCGCAGGCCAGGGCCGCCGCGACACCGTAGCCCGTCCCCGCCATCACGCCCCACATGCGATGCGGTCCCAGATCCGAGACCAGAGCGAGCCCCAGCGCGACGAGCGCGCAGCCGGCCCACGCGTACCGCTCGTGGCATGTGCACCGGACATGCCGCACGTACCGTTCGAGGTTCTTCGTCATGTCCACCGACGCTAGGAATCCACGGGCCGGAAGACGTCAACCGGGGCTCCGGACCCACGACTCCACCCGTGGCATGACATCCGGGCACAGAGTCAACCCGTGCGGCGACGCGCACATCCGCCTCGGCACGGACCATGGACACATGAGTACGCCCCTCCGACAGCGCTTCCGTACCTGGATCGCCGCGCCCGTCTACCCCTGGGTCACCGGCGGGTTCCTGACCGTCGGCGCCGTGGCCGAGTTGATCGCTTTTCCCGGATCCGTGACCACCACGATCGGAGTGCTCGTCTCCTCCGCCTCGCTGATATGGCGGCGGTCGTTCCCGCCCGTCGCGGTCCTCACGGTCGCCGCGGGTCTGCTCGGGTTCGCCGGCGACGTGAGCCTGTACCTCTCGATCATGGCGAGCGGGCTGATCGGCTGCTACACCCTGGGCCGCAGCCGGGTGCTTCACCCCGCGGTGGCCGTGATGGGGGCCGCGCTTGGGGCGCTGTGCGTGAACCTGGTGCACATCAACACCTGGTCGCGGATGGACCTTCCGGTGCCCGCTCTCTGGGAGAAGGGATCGCTCAGCCTGTTCGCCGAGTCGTTCCTGCTGACCGTGGTCATCTTCGGGGCCGTCATGATGGGTGACGCGGTACGCTCCCGGGAGGAGACCCGCGACGAACGGGACCTGGCCCATGCCCAGTTGATCGCCTTGGAGCGGCAGCAGGCGGCCGAGGCCGAACGGGCGGCCATCGCCCGTGAACTGCACGACATCGTCTCGCACTCGGTGTCGATGATCGCCGTGCAGGCCGAGAGCGCCACATACACCACCCCGGGGCTCACCCCCGAGGCCCGCGACGGCTTCCAGCAGATCGCCGGCACCGCCCGCTCCTCGATGGCCGAACTGCGGCGGCTCCTCGGCGTCCTGCGCACCCCCCAGGGCCAGCGGGACACGGCCCTCACCGCCCCGCAGCCAACCCTCGACCACCTCGCCGAACTGGTCGATCAGCACCGGACGGTGGGCGGCGAGGCCGAACTGCGGATCACCGGGCAGCGGGTGCCGCTGCCTGCGGCCTGGGAACTGTCCGCCTACCGCATCGCCCAGGAGGCGCTGACCAACGCGCGCAAACACGCACCCGGCGCCCGCACTGTCGTGGAGATCGACTACGGCGCCGAGGGGCTGCTCACGCTGCGTGTCCACGACGACGGTCCGGGCCCGGGCTCCGGACCGCATTCCGACACGGGCCACGGCCTGACCGGGATGCGGGAGCGGGCGGCCTTGGTCGGCGGCCGGCTCAGCGCGGGCGCGGGCCCGGACGGAGGATTCCTGGTGGAGGCGGAACTTCCCTGGTGGACCGGGTGACCGGCGTGAAAAAGGAGAAGGGTGTGATCAGGGCACTGGTCGCCGACGACCAGGCGGTCGTCCGCACGGGCTTCGTCAATCTCCTCGACACCCAGGAGGACATCGAGGTCGTGGGTGAGGCCGAGGACGGTGTACAGGCGGTGCGCATCGCCGCCGAGACCCGGCCCGACCTCGTGCTCCTCGACATCCGGATGCCGCACAAGAACGGCATCGAGGCGGCACGGGAGATTCTGGCCGGGTCCGGGAACACGACCAAGGTCCTGATCCTGACGACCTTCGGCCTCGACGAGTACGTGTACGACGCGCTCGCCGCCGGGGCGAGCGGCTTCCTCCTCAAGGACGCCACCTTCCCCGAACTGCTGCACGCGGTGCGCGTGGTGGCGGCCGGGAACGCACTGCTCTCGCCCGAGATCACCAAGAGGGTGATCGGCGAGTTCGTGCACGCGCGAACCTCACGGCTGCCGGTCCACTCCGTGGGGGAACTCACCGCACGTGAGGCGGAGGTGCTCGCCCTGATCGCCCGGGGACTGTCCAACACGGAGATAGCGGACCGCCTCACGATCACGGATCACACCGTGAAGACCCACATCAACCGGCTGTTCGCAAAGCTGGAGCTACGAGATCGGGCGCAGGCCGTGATCGCGGCCTACGAGCTGGGGCTGGCGCGGGTGGGGGGCGGAACCGGCTGACCGAGCCCCATGCCACCACGTGCCGGCAGGACCGGTGGACAGCGGTCAACAGCAGGCGCGAGCGGACGACCGAGAACCCCTGCACCTGATGGCCTTTCCGCAGGTCAGCGACCATCAGGGCGCTCAAGTACCGGGTGATTCCCAAGCTTGTAGCGCGGGTTCGATTCCCGTCATCCGCTCTTCCACGAAGGCCCTGGCCAGCGACCAGGGCCTTCGTCGTTGTCCAGACCCCCTCAGGCGCCCCGCACCACCTTGTCCTCTCCTCCTGCTCCTCCCGCGCCTTCTCCTGGGCTTCTCACGCGCCGTCCGCACCATCCGGTCCAGCCCCGCCGGCCACCTCCTTCTGCCGGTCGTGGTCGGAGTGCTGGTAGATCAGCGCCGCCCTCTCGGTCGACTGCCCGGCCCATGGCCATGTGCACCAGTCCCTGCATCGCTGAAGGTCCGCCCACAGAAACTCCGGCAGAGCGGCACCCGCTTCCCGCCACTTGGTCGCCCCCTCAGCACGCTCGCAACTAGAGAGGCTAAGGCCTGAACTTCTCGGTCCCGATTACAGGGATAATTCCCTCACCATCAAGGGTTTTAAGGGTCCCTGTAAGCTTCCCCTGAGCCCAACTATTCCACGACTTTGCAATCAAGTTATAGGACGCCCTGCGCCCACCACTCGTTCCGAGAAGTACGCGATCTCGGAAGAACCGGTTCCTGAGAACAAGACGAGGATCTTTTGCGTCCATATTGGCGCCGGAGATAATCCCATTCGCCCATTCCTCAATTTTATCCGCATGCTCAGTTCGCGCGGCCTGAGCCAGCACCACCAAGTGAGTGGGCTGGTTAATTCCAGCGGCTCGATACGACGCGGCGGCGACTGGCGCCATGGTCGTAAGTTCCGGCCACGCCGCTACAGCCTTCAAAATATCAGAAGTCGCAGCTCTCGTATCATAGAAACCATCAAAAAGCGTAACCGGGTCCCACATCTTGTACATTTGACCGATGATTCGAGCTGCCGCAGCCACAATTACCCTGTGCGGAATTTTAAGAAGCTGAGCCGCTTGGCGCCGGTGCCCCGAGTCCAGCACATCGAACGTCTCTGCCTCACAATTGGGAATCACAAGCATTTCAATTGAGACGCCAGAAACTTTGACACCCATCAGTCGATGCTGACCATCGAGGAGCATGCCGCCCTTATCGAAGGCAATCCCCTGATGCGTCGTCCTCCACGCACCACTGGCCATCGCCTTCGCGTACCGCTCATAGACGGTGTCAGAAAGCACTCGATTGTGCGTCGGATTGCAGTGAGTCAACCAGAGCTCGGCCATCTCTGGGGTGATTGTCATATATTTAGGCCCGATCGGTAAGGCCGGAAGATCAAACACTCTTCACCCGAATCCCTTTAACATGGATATGCCAAGAGCATGATCGCATCCCGCGGGGCCACTTTCATGTCGTTGTACTTAAGTGACAAAAGTGAGACTTTAGATGTGTAGATTTCTAAAATATTGCACATATGAGTAACGCTTTCAGATCGATAGGTTTCACTTTTGACCGAAATCCCGTGATGTGCGTCCTCATGCAAGTGCAGCTACGCTCTTACCTCCGTCGACTTCCGCATAGAGGTCGGCTCGGCTACGCCATCTCTCAACATTCGGGTCCAGTCGCTGACGAAGATGCTTCCGAGCCCAGCCACCCATACACGAAGGAAGCCTCAGGTCAGCGACCCAAGGCTTCCTTGTTGTCCATTTTTTCTTGTTTCACGCACTCCTGTGCACCACTCCGGCCCGCTCACATGGCACGATGCTCAAGGTGATGCGTCAGGAGGTCCGCGAAGCGCGGCAAGCCAGCTTTCGCGAGTCGGGCGACGGCATCGGCAATCGTCACTGGCGGGTTGCGCTTCTCTCGGGCAAGCCTGACCACCGTCTCCACCACCTCATGCGGCAACTCGTCACACAGCCCACACAGGTAGGAATCCGGGTCGATCACCCGCACTCCACGCTCGGCCAAGTCGCCAGCGGGAAAGTCGGCGAGATTCCACGTGATCAGCGCGTCCGCCCCTGCAGCCACCGCTGCCGCCGCATGGTGCCGATCGTCGGGGTCATCGCCTGGCATCTCATCGACAAGGTGGCCATAGGCCACCGCCGGGATCTCACAGTCGGCGAAGAAGCGCCGAACGGCCTGGGCAACTGTGGCAGCGGACTCCGCCGAACGTCTTCCCTCCCGGACGATGACCCGCTCCCACTCCGCGAGCAGCCGCTCGGACCACACGATGTCGTGGACTGAATCCTCGGTGAGAGCCAGCATCACGTCCATCACCGAGAACGGAAACAAGACGTTGGTGTCCACAAAGACCCGCGCCGTCACGCTCCCCCTCTTCCTACTTCACCGCTGCCGGTGACACCCACATCAATCGGGCAGGTCGGTGTCCGCCAAGACTTCGGCGATCTGGCGCCGACCCTCCCTGCGGCGCTCACGCCGCTGCTGGAACGCCAGCACGTCCGCGAGGCGGACCACACGGTGGCTGCTACGGGGAAGATTCGTCGAGGGGATGTCGCCAGCGTCGAGCAGGCGGGCGATGAATGGTCGGGACAGACCCAGAAGCTCAGCGGCCTCAGAAGGCGACAGCTGCACCTCGGACGCCAGGACCGTCACCGCATGCCCGCGGGACAGCTCGCCGGCCGAGGTCAGGAGAAGACGGACCAGTTCCCTCGGCAATGCCAGTTCGCCGCCGTCCGGGGTGCGCACCAGCACCTCGATCGAATCCGGCTCCATCCGGGCAGTCGCGGCGAGCGCGCACTGGTGAGAGGGATCCGGTTCGACCTTCTCAGCGCGGGCGAGAACGCTGGAACGAGCCATGGCCGCCTCCAATCACTGACTCAGGCGAAACTGCATCTGCAATAACTGTAACCAAGAGGCCCTGTGCGGACAACTACGGAGGAGAGGTGTCTCGACCAAGCCAAGCAACGCCCTTGCGGGTGGTCGTCTCCCACGACGCCGCCCCGGAGCCCGTGCCGCAACGTGCCAGTAGGGGCGGTGAACAACGGTCAACAAGGGGCGGACAGTCAGCTAGTGACCTGAGTCGGAGATTCGTCGTTAGTTGGGCATGAGTCGTCCGGGTCCGAAGATTCCGCCGTTGTCTGTCACTGATGCCCAGAGGGCGG